>CBINJL010000170.1:0-6663 GCA_966250925.1 uncultured Opitutus sp.
GAACAGTCCGCTACGAGGCGGAGAATGCGACCATCTCGCAGGGGGCAGCGGCCACGAACCACACGGGCTACAGCGGGAGCGGCTTCGTCGACTACACCAACGTCACCGGGTCCTACGTGGAGTTCACGGTGACCGCCCGGATGCCGGCCGGAAAACTCGCCGGTTCAGCGGCACCGAGCAGAAACCGGCACACGGAAAAGTGCATCGCGGTGCGGGCGAAGGCGTGCAGCATGTTCGCCATCGACCAGCCGGTGACAAAGATCAGAAACGACCAACGGCTGCCGAGCACGTCGACCAGGCGTCCGCACACCGCATACATGACGGTGTAGCTGAGCAAAAACGCCGAAGTGATGTTGGCGTAATCGACTGTGCTGATTCCGAGTTCGTCCTGAATCGTCTGCGCCAGCACCGAAAGCGTTTGGCGGTCGAAATAGTTCAGTTCCGAGGCGAGGCACAGGAGGACGACAATATACCAGCGCAGGCCGGGAATCTTGAAGCGGGACATGAGGATCAGGGGGCGGGGGACAAAATCGTGAGTTTGCCGACGTCGGCTTTCCATTCGACGTCGATCGGCGGGGGTGACGGCAGCCCGATCGCTTCGGCGGGTCGCGTTGAGGCACAGGTCCAAGCGTCCTCGAAACTCAAGCCCGCGACCCGCACCGCATGGACGACCGCACGATCCATCGTAAGCGCGGAGCCAGCGAGATTACCGGCGGGAGGCTGGGAGACACGGCCCTGCGCATCAACGTCGGCACAAATATCACCCAGCGTGTAACGGCCCGGCGGAGCGCCGGCGCCGGCCATGGCGTCGGTGACCAGGAGGGTGCGTGCAATGCCCTTCGCCCGAGTCATGGCGCGCAAAACATCGTCGGGGAGATGAAACCCGTCGGCGATGAACGACGCACTCAGGCGGTCGTCGGCCAGTTGAGGCCAGAGCGGGTTGCGATGCCGGTCCACCATGCCGCCACAGCCGTTGCCGAGATGAGTTGAAAGCGTGGCCCCGGCGGCGGCGGCATCGTGCAGCGTCTGCGCATCGGCGCCGGTGTGGCCGATGGCGACCACCACATTGTGCGCGACCAGATACTCGATCAGCGCGAGCGCACCTTCGATTTCAGGGGCGAGGGTGACGAGCCGAATGCGACCGCTGGCGGCGTCCTGACGCCGTTGGAAATCCGCGACCGACGCGGTCGCGACGTGCTGCCTCGGGTGCGCGCCGCGTGGACCGTCGAGCGGTGAAATGTAAGGCCCTTCCATGTGCAGCCCGGCCACGAGCGGATCGGCACACTCGGCGATCACGCGGGCGCATGCGCAGAAATGATCCGTTGAGGACGTGATGACGGTCGGCAGGCAACCGGTCACGCCGGTCGCGCGCATGGCGACCAGCGATTGGCTCAACGTATCGGGCGTGAGATCGGTGCGGTTGTAGTCAACGCCGGCAAAGCCGTTGACCTGCAGATCGAACAAACCCGGCAGTCGCTGGATCATGACGCCGGTGCGGTCACGATGTGGGCGGCACGGAACTCGGGGCTGAACAACGAGGCCGCCGCTTCATCAAAATAGAAATGGTTGCCCGGATGCCGGCGCAGAATCGAAGCCGGTGCTTCCGGCGAAATCGGCCCTTCGAGGCAAAGCTTGGCCGCGGCGGCCTTACGGGTGTCGGGCACCAACGTGATGACCGCTTTCGTTTTCAATAGCTGTTGCACCGAGAGCGTGATCGCACGCCGCGGCACATCGTCGAGGGTGGGGAACCAGCCTTCGCCGAGTTGCTGGCGGCGGCAGCCTTCGTCGAGTTCGACCACGAGGTAGGGCGCGGTTGAAGTGAAGTCGGCGGGCGGATCGTTGAAAGCGACATGACCGTTTTCGCCGATGCCGGCAAAAACGACATCGATGGGCCCGGACTGGAGTTTGGCGCCGACCTGCGCGGCGGTTGCTTCCGGATCGGTCTCACCATCAAGCAAGTGATAGCGGACGATGCCCGTCGGTTTGATCAAGCGATCCAGCAGGTAGCGACGGAAACTGGCCGGGTGGGAAATCGGCAGGCCGACGTATTCATCGAGGTGAAACATCTCGACGCGGGTCCAATCGATGTCGGGTTCGCTTACCAGCGTTTCGACAAACTCGATCTGCGAGGCGCCGGTGGCGGCGATGATGCGCGCTTCGCCGCGGGCGGCAATGGCTTCGCGGATCAGCCGGGCGGCGTGCGCGGCGGCGGCACGGGCCGCGGCGCGGCGATCGGAATGGAGATGAATCCGGAAGTCTGGAGAGTTACTCATCTTCGCCGTCGGGTATCAGAATGTTGGAGACACGCGGCGAGGGAAAAACGTCCGAAAATGAAAAGATTTTCAGTGAAATTTCAATGCGGAGTGGCGGTGTTGTATCCGGAAATAGGTTACGTTTTTTGAATCGCCGTTTTGAATGAAAAATCATTCCCGTGGCGGGCGCCTTCCAAGCGTGAAAACAAAAACGCCGCCGACCACGAACGGGCCAGCGGCGTTGGGAAAACGGAGGAAGGTTTCGCGTCAGTTGGCGAAGCGGAAGAGGGCGACGTCGCCGTCCTTGAAGACGTATTCCTTGCCTTCGAGGCGATATTTGCCGGCGTCGCGGGCGGCGGCGACTCTGCCGAGGGTGGTGATGTCGGCATAGGCCACGACCTCGGCCTTGATGAAGCCCTTTTCGAAATCGGTGTGGATCACGCCGGCGGCCTGCGGGGCCTTGCAGCCGACGGGAATGGTCCAGGCGCGCACTTCCTTTTCACCGGCGGTGAAGTAGGTCTGGAGACCGAGCAGGGCGTAGGCTTCGCGGATAAGCATCGAAACGCCGGAATCGGCGACGCCGAGATCGGCCAAAAATTCCTTCGCTTCGGCCGGTTCGAGATCGATCAGTTCGTATTCGATCTTGGCGCTGATCGGCACGTAGGCGGCGTCGTGGTGGGTGCGCACGAACTCGGCGACCTTTTGCACGTAGGGATTCGCGGCGGCGTCGGCCAGATCACCCTCGGCCACGTTGCAGGCGTAAAGCACGGGTTTGCCGCTGAGGAGTTGGAAGTGCTTGAGGAGTTTGCCTTCGGCCTCGTCGACTTCGAGCAGGTTGGCCGGCTTGCCTTCGTTGAGGTGCGGTTCGAGGCGCTGGAGCAGGGCGAGCTCAGCCTGGGCTTCCTTGTCGCCGCCGCGCGCCTTCTTGGTGCATTTCTCGACCCGTTTGGTCACCGCCTCGTAGTCGGCCAGGATGAGTTCGGTGGTGATGACCTCGATGTCGCGCACCGGATCGACCGAACCCATGTTGTGGATGATGTCGTCGTCCACGAAGCAGCGCACAACGTGCACGATGGCGTCGACCTCGCGGATGTTGGCGAGGAACTGGTTGCCCAGGCCTTCGCCCTTGCTGGCGCCGGCGACGAGGCCGGCGATGTCGACGAACTCGATCGCGGCGGGGATGACGACATTGGTCTTGGCGATCTTTTGCAGAACGCCCAGACGGTCGTCGGGCACGGTCACCACGCCGACGTTGGGATCGATCGTGCAGAACGGGTAATTGGCCGCCTCCGCCTTGCGGGAGCGGGTGAGGGCGTTAAAGAGAGTTGACTTGCCCACGTTGGGCAGACCGACGATTCCGGCTTTCATAAAGGGACGGAGCACACTCCGGGGAGTCGGGGCTTGACAAGCCATTTGTCGCTCGGTGCATTCACCGTTTTTCGCAAACAATCAGACCGTTCCCGAAACACAGCCATGGCACTTAAAATCCGCCTTTCCCGCATCGGCACGACGCACGCCCCCGTTTATCACGTGGTGGTGGCGGAGGCTCGCTCCCGCCGTGACGGCCGGGCGACCGAGATTCTCGGCACCTACAATCCGCGCGCCAAGGGCGAGCAGCTCACCCTCAATGTCGAACGCGCTGATTACTGGGTCAGCCAGGGCGCCAAGCCCACCGACACGGCCAACTCGCTGATCAAGCAGGCCCGCAAGGCCGGCGCTTCGGCTCAGGCCTGAGCAACCGTTTCGTTTTTCCATTTTAGTTTTCATCGCCCCGGCAATGTCCGGGGCGGTTTTGTTTTCCCCTCCTGCCATGTCGCTGCGTATCGATGTGCTGACGCTTTTTCCCCGCATGCTCGACGGATTTCTGTCCGAGAGCATTCTGGGCCGCGCACTCGAATCGGGCTTGTTGGAGGTAAAGGTCAGCGACCTGCGCGCCTGGTGCACGGACAAACATCGCACGGCGGATGATCGTCCTTTTGGGGGCGGGGCAGGGATGGTGATGAAGCCTGAACCCACGGTCGCGGCGATCGAGTCGTTGCAGACTCCGGGTTGCACGCGGATTTATCTCACGCCTGATGGCGAACCGTTCACGGCGGAGATCGCGCAGGAACTTTCGCAGGCGCAGCACCTGGTGCTGTTGAGCGGTCACTATGAAGGAATTGACCAACGCATCCGCGATCAGGCCATTGACCGGGAGATCAGCATTGGAGATTATGTCCTTACCAATGGGACACTTCCGGCAGCCGTAGTGATCGATGCGCTGGCCCGTTTTATTCCCGGTGTGCTGGGGGAGGAAAAGTCATTGACGCACGAATCCTTCACCGGCAAGTTGCTCGACTTTCCTCAATACACGCGTCCCGCCGAATTTCGAGGGCAGTCCGTTCCGGAGGTGTTGCTCTCGGGCAATCACGGCGAAATCGAGAAGTGGCGACACGCGCAGCGTATTGAGAAGACCCGCCTAGTCCGTCCCGATTTACTCAAGAACTACCGTCATGAATCCCATCATTAAAGAGGTCACCGCTTCCCAGCTGAAGTCGGACATCCCGTCCTTCAAAGTCGGCGATGGCATCCGCGTGCACACCAAGGTGCGCGAGGGTGACAAGGAGCGCGTCCAGGTTTTCGCCGGCATCGTCATCGCCCGCAAGGGTGGCGGCGTGCACGAGTCCTTCACCGTGCGCCGCATCAGCTACGGCGAGGGTGTCGAGCGCGTCTTCCCGCTGCACTCCCCGAACATCGACAAGATCGAAGTCGAGCGCGAGTCCGTCCCGATGCGCGCCCGCCTGTATTATCTGCGTGACCGCAAGGGCAAGGCCGCCATGGCCATCAAGGCGAAGCGCAACGACGGCGCCAAGGCCTGATATTTCACTGTTAAGCGCGTCAAAGCGACGCGGTTTTTACATTTGGGGCGAACCTGCACGGGTTCGCCTCTTTGTTTTTAACACGTCTGACGCGACTTCTGCGTTGCACCGTGGGAGCGTGCTGGGTCGTCTAGCAGGCCCGGTTTTTCTCCGGACCCAATATCACTGCTTCCCCTGCATACATGAAGTTGAACACCGAGATTCTCGCTGCTGCTGCAAACCAAGCCCGTGGGCTGGCGATCGACGCCGTCCACAAGTGCTCCTCCGGCCACTTGGGCCTGCCACTCGGCGCCGCCGAGATCGGCGCCGTGCTTTACGGCCACGCCTTGGTGCACAATCCGGCCGATCCGCGGTGGCTGAACCGTGACCGTTTTGTGCTGTCGGCCGGCCACGGTTCGATGTTCCTCTACGGCTGGCTGCACCTGAGCGGCTACGACCTTTCGCTGGAGGAGGTGAAGAACTTCCGCCAACTCCATTCCAAGACTCCGGGCCATCCCGAGTTTCACGAGACCCCGGGCGTCGAGTGCACCACCGGTCCGCTGGGCCAGGGCATCGGCAACGCCGTCGGCATGGCGCTCTCCGGCAAAATGGCCGAGGCGCGTTTCAACACCGCCGATCACGTCATTTTCGATCACCACATCGTCTGCCTCGCCGGTGACGGCTGCATGCAGGAAGGCGTGGCCATGGAAGCGATCGCCTTCGCCGGTCACCACAAGCTCGACAACCTCATCGTCATTTACGACGCCAACGACGTCACCCTCGACGCGCTGGCGGACAAGACCCAGAGCGAAAACACCGGCGCGCGCTTCAAGGCCATCGGTTGGGACGTGATCACGCTGCCCGACGGTCACGACCTGACCGCCATCTCCAAGGCGATCACCAAGGCCAAGCGCACCAAGACCGGCAAGCCGCAGCTCATCATCGCCAAGACCATCATCGGCAAGGGCATCGCCGAGGTGCAGGGCACCTCCAAGGGCCACGGTGAAGGCGGCGCGAAGTTTGCCGACACCGCCCGCGCGTCGCTCGGTCTGCCGGCCGACGAACACTTCTTCGTCAGCGACGACGTGCGCGAATACTTCGCCGCGCACAAGAAGCGTCTCGCCCGCCAATACAACAAGTGGAAGAAGACCTACAAGGCCTGGGCCGCGGCCAACCCGGAGAAATCCGCGCTGTTGGAAAGCCGCGACAAGCCGCTGTCCGCCGCGCAATTGCTGGCGAAAATCCCGGCCTTCCCACAGGACGCCAAGCTCGCCACCCGCGCCGCTGGTCGCGATGTGCTCCAGCCGGTCGCCGGCGCCATGCCGTTGATCATCTCCGGCAGCGCCGACCTGCACGGTTCGACGCTCAACTACATCGCTGAGGCCGGCGACACCGACCCGACCAACCCGGGCGGCCGCAACATCCGTTTCGGCATCCGCGAACACGCCATGGCGGCGATGAGCAACGGTCTCGCCTACGACGGCATTTTCCGTCCGTCCTGCGCGACTTTCATGGTCTTCGCCGACTATGCGCGTCCGTCCATCCGTCTCGCCGCGCTGTCCGGCCTGCCGGTG
>CBINJL010000171.1:0-6652 GCA_966250925.1 uncultured Opitutus sp.
ACCCAATTTTCGTGTCTTTCGCGCTGTTCGTGTTTAGCTCCGCCACATGTCGGCGATCGACGAAGGCATTGTTCGCGAGTATTTTGAGCAGAACGGTTTCCTGGTGCGCCAGGTGCGCAAATACCAGGTGCAGTCGCGCAAGAAGCACTCGGAGGAGGAGATCGATCTGTTGGTTTACAACCCGGCCTGGCAGCGCGGATCGCGGCGGCCGGACTTCTTTCTGTTCTCTTCCGAGCTCCCCTTCGTGCATCGTGCGGTGGTGGCGGTGAAGCCCTGGCATACGGGCGTGTTTTCGGCGGCGACGCTCAAAGGCTCGCCGGAGATATTGCGCTTCCTCGAGGAGGAGGTGCTGAAGCAGGTGCCGAAGTTGTTCCCGGCGGAGGAGGATGCCGACTTGGGCGATGAACCGACCAAGATCCTCGTGCTGCCCGGACTGCCGACGCAGGAGCCCTACCGCTCGCAAAGCGTGGCGCTGCTGAAGGAGCGTGGGGTGGACGGCATCATCTCGTTTCGGGCCATGCTGCTGGACCTGATCGACAAGGTGGAAGTGAACCGCAACTACCGCAAGAGCGACACCCTGCAGGTCATCCGCATCCTGAAAAACTACGAGTTGTTGCGCGACGGGCAGCTCGATCTCTTGACGGGAGACCGGCGGGCCAAGCATTAGGGTGTCATGGGAACAGTGATACATGCGGGCGCGCACGTGGATTCGGCGGCGGTGCTGGGCGTGGACGTCGAGGTCATGCCGGGGGCCGTGATCACGCGTTGGGCGCGGATCGGCGATCGCACGGTGGTGCATCCGGGCGCGGTCATTGGCGGCGATCCGCAATACCTCGCCTTCAAGCGGGAGACGCCCACGTGGGTGGAGGTCGGGGCGGATTGTGTTTTGCGTGAAGGGGTGACGCTCAACCGCTCGATTTACGAGGATGAGGCGACGACCTTGGGCGATCGTTGTTTTTTCATGGCCAACTCCCATGCCGGCCACGATGCGCAGGTGAGCCATGATGTGGTGCTGGCCAACGGCGCGTTGCTCGGTGGCCACGTGGCGGTGGGTGAGTTCTGCTTCATCGGCGGCAATGCGGCGGTGCACCAGTTCTGCCGCATCGGGCCGGTGGTGATGATCGGTGGCCTTTCTCCGATCACTTCGGATGTGCCGCCTTACTGCATGGTGGCGGACCGCAATGAAGTTTCCGGGCTCAATCTGGTCGGGCTCAAACGCCGTGGTTGGCCACGCGAGGCGATCCGGGAGGTGAAGGACGCCTACCGTGCGGTGATGCGGCCGACCGGCAACATGCGCACGATCGCAGCCGAGCTGTTGCCGGACGTGACGACAGAGCAGGCGCGGGTATTTCTGGCGTTTTTTGCCGGCGGTGGCAAACGCCCCATTGCCCGACCGCGGCGTGGGCGTGAGGACGACGAGACCGGGAGTGACGCATGATCGATGAGACGCTGATCCGGCGCGTGGCGCTGGCGCTGCCCGGCGCGGAGGAAGAAGTGCACCGCAACAAGCCGTCGTTTCGGGTGCGCGGGCGGATCTTTGCGGTGTGGTGGCGGGACGAGGCGCGGCTGGTGTTGAAGTTCGACGCCGCCGTGCAGGTCGATCTGACGACGGCGCGGCCGGAGATTTTTGGATTGAATGCCTGGTCGAAGCAGGGGTGGACCGACGTGCATACGCGGGGCCTCGAGGCCGCGGAATTGTCCACGCTGCTGGAAGCGGCCTGGACGCAGGTCGTGCCCAAATCCTGGGTGCGGAAGCGGTTGGACGAGGAAGGAGAACCAACATGAAGCCTTTGGCGATTACGTGTGGTGACCCGGCCGGCGTCGGCCCGGAAATCATCGCGCAATGGCTGGCGGCTCATCCGGACCGTCACGGCGAGGTGACCGTGATCGGTCCGCAATCCTGGCTCGACGTATTGCCCGGCGATGGGCGTGGCCACGCCGTCGGCTCGCCTGATTACGTGGCGCGGTCCGGGCAGCCCGACGCGGAGGGCGCGCGCCTCGCATGGGAGGCGATGGACGTCGCGGCCGCGGGTTGTGCTGCCGGCGAGTTTGCCGGCGTGGTGACCGGTCCGGTGAGCAAGGCCCAGCTGGCGGCAGTGGGTTACCCGCATCCGGGTCAGACCGAGTTTTTCGCCGCGGCCTGGGGCGGTGAACCGGTGATGGGTTTTCGCAGCGACCGGCTGCGCGTCGTGCTGACGACCTGGCATATTCCTCTGGGCGACGTGGCGGCGGCGTTGACTCCGGCGGCGCTGGAGCGGGCGGTGCGTGCGGCCGCGGCCTTGGCGGCGGCAGACGGCGTGGCGGTGCCGCGAATCGCCGTGTGCGGCCTCAACCCGCATGCCGGCGAATGCGGCCTGCTGGGCGCGGAGGAACGGGACGTGATCGATCCGGTGCTCGACGGATTGCGGGGCGAATTCGGCGGATTGTCGAGCGCGTTGCCGGGCGACACGGTATTCGGTCGGGCACTACGCGGGGAATTCGACGCCGTGATGGCGATGTATCACGACCAGGGCCTCGCGCCGCTCAAGACGATCGACTTCGACAACGCGGTGAATGTGACGCTCGGGTTGCCGCACGTGCGCACGAGTCCCGATCACGGCACGGCCTTCGGTCTGGCGGGTCAGGGACTGGCCGATCCGACCAGTTTCGGCCGGGCGATGGACTTGGCGCGGAGATTGACGGCGCGTCCCCGGTGACGGCGGGCGGAGAAAGGGCCGGTCGACCGAACCTCGCTTGCTTTGTGCCGCCGACGGCCGATAGTGTGCGTTTCTTCATGTCGACCGAAACCGCACCACCGCCGCCTGTCGTCGCGCTCCCTGAGGGCGTGCGCGAGGGCAACGAGAACCTGGTCCGCCTCACCGCGGCGGCCGGGGAGAAGGTGCGAACCCTGATCGCACGCGAACAGCAGGGCGAATTCCTGCGCGCGGCGATCACCGGCGGTGGCTGCAACGGCCTGAGCTACAAGCTCCGGTTCGTGAGCGAGCCCCGCAAAGGCGACATCCTCGTGCGGTCGGCCGGAGTGGCCGTGCTGGTCGATCCTAAGACCGCGCTTTATCTGAAAGGCACCGAACTCGACTACTCGTCCAAGCTCATCGCGGGCGGGTTCAAGTTCTCCAACCCCAATGCCAAAGCCAGTTGTTCCTGCGGCGAAAGCTTCAGCGTATGACGGGAGGGCACGTGGGCAGTCCGGCGGGTGGAGCATCTGCCCCGGCCGCGAAGGCGCCAGCGCGAGTGCTTTGCCTTGATTCCAAATCCGGCGGGTGGAGCATCCTCCGCTTCGATCAGCACGTTGCTGAGGATGCTTTGCCTTGATTCCAAATCCGGCGGGTGGAGCATCACACCGATTGATATGGAAATCACCAAAGTCGCTTTGCCTTGATTCCAAATCCGGCGGGTGGAGCATCGGTGTTCGGCAGAAAGAGCCGCTTGTGCTCGCTTTGCCTTGATTCCAAATCCGGCGGGTGGAGCATCAAGACCACCAGCAACCGTGACCGCATCGCAGCTTTGCCTTGATTCCAAATCCGGCGGGTGGAGCATCGTGGCCTGCTATACGGGTGTTAATGGCTACGCTTTGCCTTGATTCCAAATCCGGCGGGTGGAGCATCTTGGTGGTGGCGAACGCTTTGCGCGTCGCCGCTTTGCCTTGATTCCCAATCCGGCGGGTGGAGCATCTACCTCTTCGCCGTAGTCGCGGCGAATCTCGCTTTGCCTTGATTCCAAATCCGGCGGGTGGAGCATCCGGCGGCGACTTCGCGCGGCGTCCGTTCCTGCTTTGCCTTGATTCCAAATCCGGCGGGTGGAGCATCAAAAACGCCGCATAATCGCGGCGGTTTCGGGCTTTGCCTTGATTCCAAATCCGGCGGGTGGAGCATCTGGTCGTATCGTTTGGTGTGGAACGCCTGAGCTTTGCCTTGATTCCAAATCCGGCGGGTGGAGCATCGCGAAGGTCTCTGGCGACTCGCTCGCGCACGCTTTGCCTTGATTCCAAATCCGGCGGGTGGAGCATCTTTCATCGACGCGAGCGTAACCACCGGCACGCTTTGCCTTGATTCCAAATCCGGCGGGTGGAGCATCCATTCCTGCCATGGATCGTCGTCGGCCCCGGCTTTGCCTTGATTCCAAATCCGGCGGGTGGAGCATCTAGGCAGGGCGAGCCCCGCTTCGGTTGCGCGCTTTGCCTTGATTCCAAATCCGGCGGGTGGAGCATCCGCCGGAGCGAAGGCCCTCAAAATGAGGGCCTTCTGTATTTTTACCACAACTGAATTTGCTCGGGCATGGACTCTGGAGGAACCTCTTTGGCGGGACTGCCGTAGATGACATAGCCTCGTTCCCATTGGGCCCGGGTGACGTAAAAGGCCCTGACTTTTCCTTCCGGCGGGATGCCGTCCTTTATTCGACGCATGTGTGTTTCTTGGCGGGCTGCACTGACGCAAGGCCGCACGTAGACGCTGAACTGGATCATTTGGAATCCGTCATCCAACAGAAACTTTCTGAATCCAGTGGCGTGTTTCCGCTGCTTCCGAGTGAGAACCGGAAGATCGAATGCCACTACGAGCCAGCCCATCTTGAATTTTTCCACATCCATGGTCGGTAGTGGCGGGTTGAGTTGGTGAGCACAGCTTGGCGAAACGAACGAACGTCGCCTTCAATCACGCCCCTGATGTCGAGATCCAAGCCGAGGTAGTCGACGCGTTGAACCGCAAAGCCGGTGACCCATTGTCGGAACGCTCCGCTTACGGTGAACGCCTCCTCGTCGGGTCGATCCTTGACCCACTGATACACTCGCCAATCGACGCAGGGGCGAAACGGTTCCATGAGGTCGTAGGCGAGGGGAGCGCTGCGTTCGCGGATCGCGTGCGAGATGCCCACCGTGGGGTCGAGTCCGAATCCATAGAGCTTTTGGAGAACCGTGGAAAGTAGAACCGCGTATCCGTAGTTCAGCAGGTCGTTCAGCCCTCCGAGCTTACGACCACGCAAAAATCCTTCGAGACGCAGGCCATCGGTAAACGCATCCCAGAAGAGTTTGGCGCATCCTCCTTCCTTCTGGGCGGTGCCGGCCCGTGCTGCCCGTTCTAGTTCCAGGGTCGCTTTGCTTTCGGGAGCAACCAATTGGGCCACTGCCAGTTGGTTCTGGCATTTGGCGTCGATCGTTTTTTCCCAGAGGCGTCGGCGGGATCGCTCTGGGAGCGTGAGGTGACGACGTGAGAGAAATGTGTCCGTTGATCGACATGCGGGCAGCAACAGACTTACGGGCTGGAACCGCTCGCAGATGATGAGGGAGACGCTGTGTCTGGCTGCTTCGAGAAACAGGTGGCTGTGGATGCGGGCGGAGAAACTGGTGATGACGATGGCGGCGACATCTTCCAGTGGGAGTTTTCGCACGACACCTTTGTCGTCCGTGCAAACCAGTTGTCCATCGCGGCATGTCAGATCGGCTTGGGGCGAGTCGATACTGACGATGTGGTAGGACATGTCGGTGATGGACCTTGTTCTACTCGTTTCCGACCAAGCTCGTTCTACAAAGCCGGGCTTCCTCCTTCAGGAGGCTCTTGAGTCTGACATTAATCCAGCTCGGCTTGGCTGAGTCCACTGAGCCCAAGTCGAGAACGATGCCCATCAACGTGGTGTTCTTGATTGAGAATATCCGCCACTTGCCGGCTCGTTTGCCTTTGGGCAGTTGGATGACCTGCCCGTTTCGCCAAACCGTAGGGACCTTCCCTCCGTTCTTGATTATCAAATCCTGCAGTTGTTGCCACACCCGCGCGAACGGGATGATGAAAAAGCGTTGTTCGGGCGGCAGTGCCGCGTCCTGCATGATGGCGACGCCGAAGTTATCGACGATGACCCTCACACCCTTGATCTTCTCCAGCTTGCCGCCCGGTGCTGCGTTTTCACGTGGTAGACCGATCGTTTTGATTTCCAGTTCGTTCGTTTGATTCGTTTCCCGGTGCCCCTCAGCATTTCGCTTATTCTGGCGAAGGAAGACTCGTCCGTTCTCGCGACGGAGAACTCCGCGGGTGTTTTCCTCCACCCGAATACCGCTCATATCGGCCGGCACGTGTTGAACGACGCGCAACTCGCACAAGCGCTGCCGTAGCTGGTCTTTGAGTTCGGTGGGAAGATCTCGCAGCCGGAAGCTGCCGGTGGGGTCGAAATCCGCCAGCTCCAACGACTCTAGGAGCTGGCGTTGGACTGCGTTGGGACGGCGTTCCAATAGCGCCGTCAAGACGGCGCCCGCGTTGCTTCCGTTGCCATTGAATCGGCTGGCGGCCAGGCCGATCACGCAGGCATCCAAGGCATGGTGCAAATGCGTGAGATCTCGAATTTCGGTTTTGGTCTTGGGCGTGCCGTCCGGGTTGCGAGTGCTTGGTGCGGCTGCGGCCAAACAACCGAGAACATCCCAAGCCGCGCGGGCACGCGCCGTGACTTGACCGGGCAGTGCGATAAATTCCGGTGGATTGTCCAGTTGAAGAAACGGAGCCCGGAGAACCTGCTGTCCAAGTCTGGTGAGGTGTGAAGTTTGGGTGAGTTGGCCCGGAGTGAACCCGGATGACTTTTCGTCGAAGTTTTCGAGAATGAGTTTAGCGATGCGGTTCTTCTTTCGGCGCTGATCGTCGGGATGGCCGCGCTTGTCGAGTCCCTCGTCATCTGC
>CBINJL010000172.1:0-6650 GCA_966250925.1 uncultured Opitutus sp.
ATTAGGCGACCTTCTATTCGCCGTCGTGAACCTCGCACGACATCTCAACATCGAACCCGAAGCTGCTCTTCGAGAAGCGAACCGCAAGTTCGAACAGCGCTTCAGGGCGATCGAGCGAGCGCCCGGCTTCGCGGACCTTCCGCTCGAGACCACGTTTCCCGCCGACGCCGTTTCCACACCCGAGGCGCACGAACAGCTCGACCTCGTCACCGCCACCTTCAACGCCGCCGGCCCCTATCGCTCGACCGCCGACGACATTCGCGCGCTGCTCTTTCTCGGTGATGCCACCCAACGCCACACCATGGTGGAAAACGCCCTGCTCGTGCTCAACGAAATCTATGCGCAGGGTGTGCATGACGACAGCGCTCTCGCGCTCACCAGCAACGACGGCGACGTCACCGTGTTTCAAATTTCCAAGGGCGATCAGGTCTCCAATCAGGCCGTCGAATCGATGGAGGACGCCCTCACCCTCCTGCGCATCAACCTCGCCGCCGAAGGCATCGGTCGCCCGACCACCCTCGCTCTCTTCCGCATTTTCCGCAACGGCGTAACCCCCAACCTGGTCTACGATCAGGCCGCCACCAAGGCCCTGCAGGCCCAGGCTATCGCCGATCTCAAACCCGTCATCGTCGATGTCGAACGGGGCCAGACCATCATCGAACCCGGCACCCGCGTGACCGCCGAACAATACGAGATGCTGGTCGCCCATCGCGAACACGTGCTTCAGTCCGGCGCCGCCCGCATCGACGAAAACCTGCAGCTTTTCGGCCGCGTGCTTCTCGTGCTCGCCATGGTGCTGGCCTGCTCGATCTACATCCGGCTCGAAGACATCGAAACCCTGCGCAGCAACAGCCGCCTCGGGCTCCTCGCCCTCGTCGTCATGCTCAACCTCACCGCGGTGCGCATCAGCTACGAACTCGGGGCCCTGCCGTTCTTCGTCGAGCACTCCAGCGCCGCCGCGCTCCTGCCCTACATCGCCCCCACCGCGCTCGCACCCGTCATCGTCGCCCTCCTCATCGACGCCGGTTCGGCCGTATTCATGGCACTGCTGATTTCCATCTTCACCGGCATCATCTACGGCAACCGTCTCGACCTGCTGGTGCTCACGTTTCTCGCCTCCATGGTCGCCATCGTCTGCACCCGCCAGACGCGTAAACGCGGCGCCATCGTGCGCGCAACCACGCTGGGCGGCGTCGTCGTTGCCACCTTTGCCCTGCTCATCGGCGTGGTCGACCGTCTGCCGCTCATCAGCGTCTTTCAACAGATGGCCGCCGGGCTGCTTACCGGCGTGATCACCGGCATCGTCGTCGTCGGCCTCCTGCCCGTGCTCGAATCACTTTTCAAGCGCACGACCGACATCACCCTGCTGGAATTGACCGACTTCAATCATCCGCTGCTGCGCCGCATGCAGATGGAGGCGCCGGGCACCTACCACCATTCGCTGGTCGTCGCCCAGCTCGCCGAAAACGCCGCCGACGCCATCGGGGCCAACGCCCTGCGCGCCCGCGTCTGCGCGCTCTTCCACGACATCGGTAAACTGGTGAAGCCGGAATACTTCACCGAAAACCAGCGCGAGGGCGTGAACCCGCACGATTTCAACAACCCGTCGCTCTCCGCCCTCATCATCAAGAGCCACGTCAAGGAAGGCGTCGATCTCGCGCTTCAGCACCGCCTGCCCCGTGTAGTGCTCAATGTGATACGCCAGCACCACGGCACGTCGCTCATCCGCTACTTTTTCTACCGTGCCGTCGGCGCGATCAAGGGCCCGGGCGCGCCCGCGTCCAACACCGCCGCGCCCTTCAACCCCGATCACGCCGGCGCCCGCGACATCGCCACACCGTCATTGCCCGGACTCGATCCCGTGCCCGTCAGCGAGGCGACCTACCGTTACGACGGCCCGCGGCCCCAGTTCAAGGAGTCGGCCATCATCCTGCTCGCCGACGGCTGCGAAGCCGCCTCGCGTTCCCTCGCCAAAGTCACTCCGCAGGGTCTTGGCGACCTCATCGACAAGATCGTCAACGACCACATCGCCGACGGCCAGCTCGACGAATCCCCGCTCACCTTTGCCGAGGTCACCCGGGTGAAGAGCAGCTTCAATTTTACGTTGCTCAACATGCTGCATTCCCGCGTCGCCTACCCCTCGGGCGAACGCACCAAACCCGCTCAAAACGCAGGAAGCTGACGGGAGATTATATGTCGGATGTAAGATGTCTGATGTCTGAGGTATGCTGTCTGATGTATGATGTCGGTAGTGCCGCTGCCTTTACATCCGACATCTGACATCTCCCATGTCCGCTCCCCGTTCCGTCGACCTTCACAACGCCCATCCTCGTCTGCGTCTTGATCGCAAGGCGGTGATCGCCGTCATCCACGCGCTCGATGCCGAGGCCGATCGTTTTCTCGGCGGCCCGCCGCCCGGCGAGCTGTCGCTGGCGTTTCTGACCGATGCCGCCCTCGCCGAACTGCACGGACAGTTTCTCGACGATCCGACGACCACCGACGTCATCACTTTTGAAGGCGAACCGGACTTCGGCACCGCCGGCGAGATCTGCGTTTCAGCCGATACCGCCGCCGCCTTCGCCGCCAGCCATGACAAGAACTTCAACGAAGAGCTGACCCTGTATGTTGTCCACGGCTGGTTGCATCTGGCCGGCTACGACGATCTCGAACCGGCCAAGAAACGTCGCATGCGTGCGGCCGAGGCCCGGGCCATGACGATTCTCCGCCGTGAGAACGTATTGCCCATTTTTTCGTGGAAAATGTGATCCGATCGCGGTCCGGCGAGCGTATCCTTGCTGAAAACGACCTCCCACGATGTCCGTGGGCTCATGCCAACAGTCCCAGAACAACGGCTTTGCCCACCAAGGCCGCCAAGATCGCAAAATACAGAAATGAAGTTTCTTAGCTGTCTTTGCGTTCTTCGGGTCAGGTTCTGATGCTTGGGTTGATTGGTTTCAGTCCCTCCCTCCCTTCGGATATGAAAACGCTTCGCCTCCCCACCTCCCCGATTCTCGGTTTGGCCCTCGCCGCGGTCCCTGCCGCCGCCGACAGCCAGCCTCACATCTCCATCGCCGAACCCCAACCCTACACCACGGTGGTGCCGGAGTTCGCGCCGTTCGGTATCACGCCCAGCACGACGCTCGATCTCGCCTCGACCAATCCGCTGGTGCTCACGATTCCCATGCCACCGGTCGCGATCAATCCCGGCACGCACCTCACGCTGCGCCTCGATCCAACCAGTTGGACCACCACCGCCGGGATCACTTGGCTGAAAAATGGCGAAGTCATCGCGGGTGAAACCGACGCGACGCTGGTGCTGCCCGCGGTCACTGCGGCGGACTCCGGCAGCTACCAGGCCCGCCTGACCGGTGACGATACCGCCGCCACCACCGTGCTGGCGCATCTGGTCGTGCGCCCCGCGCCCAATCACCCGTTGACCAACATTTCCACCCGCGCCCGCATCAGCCCCGAATCGCCCGAAATCATTGTCGGATTCGTCGTCCCTGAACGGTTGTCCAACGCCGAATACCTGCCCAAGGGCCTGCTCCTGCGCGCCGTCGGTCCCGCCCTCGCCAATCTCGGCGTGCCCAATCCCTTGCCCGATCCGACGGTGCAGGTCTTCACCGCCGACGGCCAGGATGTGACGCCTGCCTACGGCTTCGCCACTGTCATCTACGAAGACGGCTCCACCCCGGAAACGCGTTACTATCAACGCGTCGCCGAGGCCGCCGCCACCGTCGGCGCGTTCCCTGTGCCGGTTCCCACGCGCGAGATACCGGACGTGCCCGACTACGCCGAACTCGCCGGTCTGCCCGCCGGCGCCTACACCCTCGTCGTGCGCTCCGCCGCCGGCCAAAGCGGTAACGTCTTGGTGGAAGTCTACCAAGTCGGCCTGTGACGCCCGCACCACCTCGTCGCGCGAGGCAATCACTCGCCCCCCGCGTCTCCGTTTATTGAATACCTTCTGAGCTGGCCGCTCCCCTCAACCCTGAATCCCCATGCTTCATCCTGCCCTCCGCCGCCCGCTCCTCGCCTGCGTCCTGCTCGTATCCTCGGCCGCTCCCGCGTTCGCGCAAACTCCACTGCCGCCCGATGACGTAGTCGAGGTGCCGGATCTGGATATTGTGGACTTCCCCTACGCCGCCCCGCACCAGAACTACGTCTTCACCCTGGGCGCGTTCCAGCTACCGTTATACACCATCATGCCGATCGAATCAGCGCCCGCCACCTATTTGAATAACAACGCGACGCTGACACTGAAACTCTCCCCTGACTTCGGTGCCGTAACCAACGTGCGCTGGTTTCGCGACAACGTCGCCATCGGCGTCGGCGCTGCGCTGACGATCGACACGCTGACTCCCGCCGACTCCGGCAGCTACCGCGCTTCCTTCGAAGGGCACGCCGACTTTGTCGGCACCGGTTCGATTCGGATTCACGTCGGCACCGCGGATCGCCCGCGCCTCGCCAATCAATCCAGCCGCGTCACGCTCTCACCGACGTCCCCCTCCGCCACCTTCGGCTTTGTGATTCAGCCGCGTAATGCGCCGTCCTTCCAGCCGCACCCGGTCCTGATTCGGGTCGTAGGCCCCGCCCTCGCTGAATACGGCGTGGCCCAACCGCTGCTTGATCCGGTCTTCACGTTGCGCGATAGCCGAGGAATCGATATTACTCCGCTGTTCTTCACCGCCGTGATACTCGACGGCAAAAGCAGCGAACAACACTACCGCGAATCCGTCGCCCGAGTCTCCGCCGCCGTCGGCGCCTTTCCCGTTGAAAATAAATTGCACAGCGATGCCGCGCCACGCGACATCGCCGAAGTTCGCCATCTTACCCCCGGCGCCTACACCCTGACCGTCCGTTCCGAATCCGGCTCCACCGGCGAGGTGCTCGTCGAGATCTATGACGCCTGGGAGGACCCGGTGCTGACCGGACTCCCGACCGAGACGACAAACTAGGCTTGCACTTGCGGAGCGTGAACTTGGCCACACGCTGGTCGGTTCATGTCTTCCGCCAAGCCCAAGTCCAAGCTCCTCAGCGCGCGCAATGCGTTCCTTTCCGGACTCGTGTTGCTCGCCCCGCTCGCGGTCACGTGGGTGGTGTTTTCCTGGCTGGTGGGGCGCATCGGCGGCGGATTTCGCCCGCTGTTTTTCTTCTACGTCCCCAACACCCTGCGTGATCATCCCACGCTGGAAGTCGTCTGGAACGTGCTGGCTACGATCCTCGTTGTGGCCCTCATCACGTTGCTCGGTTTCGTATCGCGCTACGTGCTCACGGCCTACTTCGGCCGCACCGCGGAACGGTTGATCAACAACATCCCCGGCGTCGGCTCGGTTTACCGCTGGGTCAAACAGATCGTCGACACCTTCAGCGCCCAGAAGCGCAACATCTTTGAAAAGGTCGTCATGGTCGAATACCCGGCGCCCGGCTCCTACGTGATCGGTTTCCTCACCAACCGCGCCACCGGCGAGGTGCAGGAACGCACGGCCGAGGAAATCTGGACCGTCTTCATTCCCACCACGCCGAACCCGACTTCCGGCTTCCTCATCTTCTATCCGCGCAATCGCGTCATCGAGATGGACATGACCGTCGGCGAAGCGATGAAACTCATCATTTCCGGCGGCACCGTCACGCCTCCTTGGCCGCCCCCGCCGCCACCGCCTCCGACCACGCCGCCGTTCGAAGAGGAAATCGTCAGCGGCAAAGGCGTCTGATCCGTGCCCGGCCCGACGCTTCACACCGAGGCCCATATACTGCAAAAGGCTCCCCCCAAGGAGGCCTTTCAGCCCGCCACCGCCTGGTCGGTCGAACACGGTCCACTGCGCATCCTGCAACGCGTGCCGCGCAAGCCGAAACCCGACCACATCGCCCTCGATCTGTTTGACCACGTGGCGCTCTTGCTCGAAGCCGGCGCGGCCGGGACTTGGTTCGTCAAGGAAGTGCGCCTGCTCCATCGCCACACCGGCATCGGTCAAAACTATCGCCGGCTGCAACATGCCGCCGTCTTCGCCGCCCTCATCGCCCGAAATCCCGTGCACGAGGAAAGCCGCGCCGCGGTCGACACGTTGCTCCACACCGCGTTCTCCGCCTTCGCCAGCAGTGACCGCCCCGACATCGTCGGTTTCAAAAGCCTCTACTGTTTCGCTCGCGACGAGGGTTATCCGCTCAAACAGCACTGGTTTCCCACCCTCCCGCGCGACGACCGCGCCGACGTCACCGCGTTGCTCAATCAACCCGTCGCCGCTCTCGCCACCGCGACCGATCGCGTCGCCCACCTGCACCGCCGCCTCGAAGACTACCTCCGCGGCCACACGGATATTTTGGTGGAGTGAAACAAGTATGAAGTAAGAAGTGCGAAGTCAGAAGTAACTCACTTCCGATCCCTCGCGCCCGTCCCTCCTCCGCCTTCCTCCTTCATACTTCATCCTTCTGACTTCTTACTTTTCTGCCCATGGACTTCGATCTCGACGCCAAATCCGCCCGTCTGAGCGTCGGCGAACTCGCCGACTTCTCGGTCGGTCCGCGCGACAGCGGCGAGGGACAGAGCGGATTGTGGCGCGCGCAACTCGGCTCGCATTGGCATCGGGAAATGCAGGCGCAGACCGGCAGCGAAACCCCCGACGCGCATTTCGAAGTCGCGATCGACGGCGCCG
>CBINJL010000173.1:0-6650 GCA_966250925.1 uncultured Opitutus sp.
GTTGGCGTGGACGCGGAATCTGCCCGCCGGGGAGTTGCGCGAAGCCACGTTGCAGAAGCTGTATTTTGTCTGGGTGCATGCCGATCCCGTGGCAGCCGCCCCCACCGTGGCGGCGCTGCCGCCGGGCCCTGTGCGCCAGGCCTTGGCGATGAACGTGGCGTCGAACTGGGCCCGGCGCGATCCGACGGCGGCCCTGGACTGGGCGCGCGGTTTGGGGGCGAATGAAACCGGCGCCCTCGCACAGGTGGTGGCTTACGAATCGTGGGCCAATGAAGCGCCCGTGCCGGCGGCCGACGCGGCTTTGGCATTGTCCGATCCGACATTGCGGCAGCGGGCGGTGACGGCAGTGCTCGACCGCTGGGCGACACGCACTCCGCACGCGGCCTTCGACTGGGCGGTGAGTCTGGCGGACGAACCGCTTGGCGATGCCGGAATGACCCAGGTGATCGCGACTGCAGCGGCGGTCTTCCCGGCGGATGCGGCTGAATGGATTCGCACCGTGCCGGTCGGAGCGCGCCGAGACCGGGCTATCATGGCCTATGTCGACGCCGTGCAGGCGTGGGACCCGGCCGCGGCGGTGAATCTGGCCGCCACGATCGAAGGCCCGCAACTCCGCCGCACCCGGATCGGCCACGCGTTGCAGATTTGGAAAACCTATGCCCCGGCCGCAGCGGAAAAATGGTCAACCACGGCCGGGTATTAGTCCCTCACTTGTGAGCAACGACAGGTTGCGATGATAATTCTGTAAGGACTGCCGCTCCGGTTTTGCGGGCGACAGATAGATTCGAGGTTATTTGGCTTCGGGCTGCGCTGGGTTGGGGTGAGCTGTGGTGTGAGAAGCCGGAGAACGGAGAGGCTGGCGGGGCCACGTTGTAGCTGCGCTCCAACGCGGCTACGGGGTGCGGACGGAGGGGGCGGGCGGGGTGTGCGTGCGGTGGAGTGGGGTGCCGCGCTTGAGCCGGAGGCGAAAGCGTGGATTGCGGCGGAGTGGTGTCGGGTGGGCAGGTCGGGAGTCCTGTCGGCAGGCACAGGTGAATCAGGATACGTCGGATTAGGCTGATTCTCACGCTGTGATCTCCGTGCCCTCTGTGTTGAAACTGCGATAGTTAGTTCCTCACTTGTGAACAACGACCGCCCCCCCGGTTTCGCGCACGACGGAATGATTCGAGGTGCTGGGGTTCCAGCTCCGCCGGGTTGGGCGACCGATCACGTGGTCGGTTGGGCGGCGAGATAGCCGTTCACATCGAGCCAGTGGGTGAAGACTTCGAACCACCAATACGTGGGATGGCCGGGATAACCCATGCCGAAGCCGTGACCGCCGTCCTGGTAGAGGTGAAATTCAACCGGCTTGCCGGCGTCATACCACGATTTGATCAACCCGAATTCGCCGTTGAAGAGAAAGTCGTCGACGGCGATGGCCGCGAACAACGGCGGTGCATCCGCCGGAACCTCGACCGGTCCCATGCCGCCGTAGATCGGCGCGATGAAGGCGAACTTCATCGTCTTCGAGTTGAGCGTGCAGTGCATGGTCAGGCCGGCACCGGCGGAGAAGCCCATCATGCCGATGCGGGCGGGGTCGATGCCCCATTCCTCGGCGCGTTCAACGATCATGGCGTAGGCGGCCTCGGCGTCTTCCAACTGGTTGGACAGGTCGCGCTGCAGTCGAGGAGGCGGCGGCGCGGCCTCGCCGTCCTTGGCTGGCGTCACGGCGCTGAAGGTGCGGTTCATCGATTCCCTGAGACCGTCGAGCGTCGGCGGAGTCGGGTGCAGCCGGTATTTGAGCACGAAGGCGGCGACGCCCTGTTCGTTGAGGGCCTTGGCGATTTTCCAGCCTTCGTTGTTGATCGACAACCAACGGAAGCCACCGCCGGGGGCGACGAGGACTGCCGTGCCGTTGGCCTTGGCAGGATCAGGCAGGTAGGGGGTGAGCGTGGCCTCCGTGACGTTGCGCACCATCGGTTCGCCCCATTGGCGGAACCAGGATTCAGAGGCGGGTTGGTCATCGACGCCGCCGGTGTTGAGCGGAATGGCGTTGGGCTCGGCGGGGGCGTCGAGCGGCGTGATGGTGCCGTCCTGCGCGGCAGCGAACGCGGCACCAATCGTGGCGAGCAGCACGGCCAGCAGGGTGGATTTAAGCGGATGAGACCGAAGTGAGGGAGTAGGGGACATAATGATTTGGGAGGTGAAAAATTGCGGGTAAGGGATGGGAGTCAGACCGAGACGTAAGTCGGCACGACGGGGAGTGAAAACCCGCCAAGCGAAACCAAGGTGCAGCAAAGCAGAGGGGATAAGCGCATGACGAAAAGAGGAGCGCGGGGCGGTTGCGGAAGGTGAAAAAGATCTGGTCAGAACAACACCGCGCCTCCCTGCGGTTCCAACGTGATCTCGAAACTGCCGTCAGCGGTGACGGTCACGGAATCTGTCGCGGCGCCGGGAGTGCCGGCCTGGTCGTGAATCAGCGTGAGCGTGCTGCCCGCGAGCCAAGGCGCGATAAGTGTCATGCTTTTCCGGATACTCTCACCGTTGGTGGCGGCGACATACCACGTCTCGCCGGAGCGGCGGGCGACGGCGAAATCGCGGCCGGGATAACCGGCGAGGTAGCGCGTCTCGTCCCACGCGGTGGGAACTTGCCTGAGAAAATCGAGGACGAAGGCGGGTTGCTCCTCGAGGTTGTTGGGAGTGATGCCGAAGTGCTGCACCGGTGACTGGAAGGTGACCGTGGTGGCGAGTTGAAACGCATCGGTGGTGCGGCGGGTGTTGCCATGCCCGGCGTCCTTGTGGAATGTCGGATTCAGCACCAACGGGCCGTAGTCCATTGCCGCGACGGGATTGCGGACAAAGGGAATAACAGTGCTGCGCCAGGCTTCGGAATCGGCGAATCCTTGGGCGAAAATGAGGTTTTCCGAGGCCGTGACCGCTTCGCTGGTCATGAAATTGGGATACATCCGTTCCCAGCCGCGCGGCAGCGTGGCGCAGTGAAAATTGAAATGCAGGCCATGGGCGTTTCCGTCGGTGAGGATGTCCTCGTAGAGCTCCATTGTCGCCTGTTTGTCGCCGCCGAAGAAATCGACCTTCAGGCCCTTCACGCCGATGGACTGCAGCCACGCCATCTCGGCCTGCCGGGCGGGCGCCGAGGCCATGCGATCGCGCGGACCCTGCGGGGCGTCATTCCAGGCACCGTTGGAGTTATACCAAAGCAGCACATCGACGTTGAGCGAATTGGCATGGGCAACGAGTTGGGCGAGCTTTTCCCGGCCCAGTTCAGTGTCCCAGAGGGCATCGATCAGGATGTATTCAAAATTCAACTTCGCCGCGAGATCGATGAAGGCGCGTTGATCGGCTTCGTTCATGCTGGCGTCCTGCCACACGAGCCAGCTCCACGTCGCCCGCCCGGGCATGAATTCCTGGGTCGGTGCGTAGAGCGGTTCAACGACATCGGTCGCGACGGTGGATTCGACGATCGGCGCGAGCGTTTCGCCGAGCGTGATCGTGCGCCACGGCGTGAGCAGCGGCAGCGAGGCGGAAACGGTGACGTCGCCAATGCCGCCGTTTTCACCCGGTTCGGGAAAGGCGATGCGATAAAGACCGGCTGTATCCGGATCGCTGAGACGACTCCCGACATAGCGGCTGGAAACGCCCGTTTCGGAAAGCATCAGCCAACCGCGTTCACCGAGACGAAACAGCGCAGGAAAGGTGAAGCCGAGTTCCGTGGGCGAATCGGTGCCGACCGGCACGTCCATGAGGTAACCTTCCTCGTAGCTGGGCTTGGTTTTCATCCAGCCGCTGCCTGCTGGCGCCTGCCAGGACATGAACGCCGTGGCATCCACGGGCAGATCGAAACCAGTGTTTTCTCCGGTGATGGTGATGCGCGGCTGGGCATCTGAATCCAGGCGATAGGCGAAGGCGACATCGCGATCACTGACACGAAATATCACCTCAAGCCGATGATCGGCGCTGGTGGTGAAACGCGCCGTGAGTTCATTGGCCTGGTAATGAATTTCGCGGACTTTGCCATGAGGCAGGACGTAGTGCTCGTTGATGCGGCGCGTTTCGCTGCCGGCGGCGACCAATTCCCGATCAAAATCGCCCAGACTGGTTTTCAGGCCGAGCGGCGACGACTCCAGCGCGGGTTGATCGTGCAAGGCGACCGCGTAGGTGAGTCGGCCCGAATCAAGTTTGAGCGTGACGGCGATCGCTCCGTCGGGACTGGTGACGGTTTGGGCCGACAATGATGCGGCGAGCAGGGTGGTAAGGGCGGAGAAATGCAGGAATCGCTGGAACATGAAGACAGTGATGGGACGAATTATTCGTGATTCAGGCGCACGACGATCTGTGTAAACGAACAGACGGGGAAGGTGTGATGAAACGTCACTCCTTCGGTGGAGATTTCGGCGGTGATCGGCGCATAGGTATCGCGCTCGTTACTGGTGATGGTGGTGAGTTCCGCAGTGGCGAAACCAGGATTCGGTGGCGGGCTGGGCATCGACGCCGCCGGTGTCGAGCAGATGAGAGCGAAGCGAGGGAGTAGGGGGCATGATGATTTGGAAGGTGAAAAATTGCGGGTAAGACGGGAATCAGGGCGCGGCGGCCGGCACGTGCAGCAACGGCAGCATCGTTTGCGCGAAACGGTTTCCGAGTTCGCGATAGCCCGCGGGCGTGAAGTGCAACCGGTCGTCGTGGGCGGGACAGCCGGCGGAGGACACGACATGCGCGGTGGGAATGACGTCGGGCAGCGTGGCGATGATTTCGTTCATGCCGGCGCAGGCGCCGTTTTGATCGGCATGCACGAGTTCGCCCACGAGGAGCGGCACTTCGTTTGCATCGAGACCGAGATCGGTCAACAGGCGCGCATAGAGCGCCTGCACCTGCGCCGGCCAGGTGGGATCGCCGCTGTTGGATTCGCCTTGGTGCAGGAGGATGCCGCGGATGACGCCACGGCGTTGGGCGACTTTGGCGGCGTCGAGCAGATGTTGATACGGATTGCCGCCGTAGGTCGCGATGATGCCCTTCATCCAGTCGGGCGCGGCGGCGGTGTAGGCGTCGATGCGCGTCGGATCGAACACTTCGAGTTTGGCGCCGGCCACTGCGACGCTAACGACGCCAACGCGTTGTCCGGGCGGAAGGGTTTCGATCAAGGTGCGACCGAAGTAATCGGCGGGACTTAAACCGGAATTGGGCCGGCACAACGGGGGCACCGCCGGATACCACTGGTCGCGCTCGCGACCAAGGTCAGGAAAATCGACGGCGGCGAGCACTTGGAAGCGTTCATCGGAAAACGCTTTGTCTTCGTCGGGGATGCCGGGAAAGCCCTCCATGTTCGACTGCCCCAGGCAGAGGAAAACATGAAAATTGGGATCGGGTGTAGCCTGAAGGCGTGAGTTCGGCGTGGGGATTTCGCCGCGGATGGAGACCTGCGTTGCCGTAGGGAAATCGGGTGGAACGGTGGCGTCGACTTCATGACCGGCCAGCCATTGCAGCGCGCGAGGCAAAACCGTCTGCAGTCCGGCGCAACGCATGCGCGCGGGCTGAGTGTCGCCGGCCCAGACATGGCCGAACGTCGAGGTATAGATGCGTCCATTGCCGTAGGAAACCGTCCATTCCAGCGGCCAGTTTTTTCCGGTCACCGGATCGAATCCATAGGACAACACTTCCAAGTTTTTCGCCGGTCCACGGGCATGGTGGTAAACTTCGATGTCGGGCGTTTTCCAGGTCCGGGGCAGGCCAGCATGAATCGGATGATCGCCGCGTCGGGACACCACGGTATCGAGACGATCGCCATGGCCGGTGCCAGGGCCCTCGCCGGCCGGTATGTTGATGAGCGAACCGTCGTCGGCCACGGCGATGGCGGGGCCGAAATCGGCTGATCGCCACCCCAGCCCAATCATCGCGTTGTAGGCGGGCCAGTCGGGGAAGGCGTTGTTGCCGGAATGCCAGACGTAAACGCCTCCGCCGGTGCGAACGAATCGTTCAAAATCCTCCTGCACCTCCTGCGGCCACGTCGGCCCGCCCCCAATGTCGTTGCAGGTTTGAATGATCACATCGTAGGCGTCGAAGTGGGGTCGCCATGCCTGCCAGCCTGCGGAATCGGCCGTCGGTGGCGCGGTCGAAACTGCAACGTCGAAACGCGTGTCCGCTGCGAGCATGCCGCGGATGAGTTGGGTGGTCAGGCGCCAGTCATGGTTGCTGAATCCATCGACGATAAGGACCCGCACAGGCGTTGTGACCGGTGCGGTGGGGGCGGCCCGGGACAGAGCGGGGAGCGCCATGAACGCGAGCAGGCAGCGGAAAAAGGCGGACATTGAAATCGGTTGCGGGCGGATCACTCGCGGTTCAGGCGCACGACGATCTGCGTGAACGAACAGGCCGGGAAGGTGTGATGCATTGTCGCCCCTTCGGTGGAAATTTCGGCGGTGGCCGGCGCATAGGTATCGCGCTCGGCCAAGGTGTAGGCGCGGTTGTCGCGATCCTCACTGGTGATCGTGGTGAGTTGCGCGGTGGCGGCGAACGTCCCTGAAACACTGCGGATGTCGGTGGCGATGGCGGCGTCCTTGTGACGGTTGACGACGTTGATGATGACTTCGCCGGACTCGGTGTCGTGCACGGTCGTCACGTCGAGGATCGGCAACGAAGGCATCGGTGCCGAACCCGGC
>CBINJL010000174.1:0-6647 GCA_966250925.1 uncultured Opitutus sp.
AGTGCCGCGTTGATCAGCACGATGCCGAGCCCCATGGTGACCAAAATGAACGGCAGCGCGAAGAGCATCAGCAGCGGTTTGAGCACCGCATTCAGAAAACTCAGCACCACCACGACGATGATCAGCGTGGCGGGATCGTTGCAGGAGATGCCGTCCACCAGTTTGGTCGCGAGCGTAACGCCGAGCGCCAGCACGCTCCATCGCACCAACAGTTGCACCAACGGGTGAGTCATCAATGTCGATGACCTTCGTCCTCCTTTGCTGTTCCGCGCAATGAAAATACTTATCGTGCAAGACTTCCTACGCAGCGGCGGGACCGAGCGCCAGTCCGTGCTCCTCGCCCAGGGTTTTGCCGATGCCGGCCACGAAACCCATCTGGTCACGTTTCGCCCCGATGGGCCGCTCACGCCCTCCGCGCCCCGGCGCAACCTCCACCTGCGCTCCCTCCAGCGCCGCGATACCAAGCTGGATTGGTGGGCGCCCGGACTCCTGCGCTTCGCCCGTTCCCTGAAACCCGACGCCATTCTCTGCATGGGCCGCATGGCCAATTGCTACGGCGGCGCCCTGCAACGCATCCTCCCGCGCACCGCGGTCATCTCCACCTTGCGCACCGGCAAGCCGTTGCCCGCCCTCTTCCGCCGCAGTCTCGCCGTAACCCGCCACATCGTCGCCAACAGCCGCGAAGCCCGTGAACGCATCCTCCGCAGCCACGCGCTCCCGCCGGCCAAGGTCAGCGTTATTCCCAACGGCCTCGTTTTCCCGCCCCTCGCCGCCAACACCTCTGCTCAACGCACCGTGCTGCGCCAACGTTTCGGTGCCACCGATCGCACCCTCGTGCTGGTCGATGTCGCCATGTTCCGCCCCGAGAAAAATCAACGCGCGCTCGTCGAGATCGCGGCCGGTCTGCCCGCCGAGCTCGACTGGCAACTCTGGCTCGCCGGCGATGGCCCGGCGCGTGACGAATGTGCCGACCGTGCTCTCGCGCTCGGCGTCGGCGGTCGGGTGCATTTCCTGGGCTGGATGGCCGACCCCGCGCCGATCTACGCCGGCGCCGACCTCGCCGTGCATGCGTCGTGGTCGGAATCGTTGAGCAACTTCCTCATCGAGGCCCAGGCCCACGGGTTGCCCGCCATCGCCTATGACGCACTCGGCGTCGGCGAAACCTTCACCCCGGGCGTCTCCGGCATGCTCATCGCCCGCGACGACGCGCCGGCCTTTCGCACCGCCATCCTGTCACTCGCCCGCGATGCCGGCCTGCGCCGCCGCTTCGGCGAACACGGCAGAAAACAGGCCCGTGAAAACTTTTCGACGGGCGCACAGATTGCCGCCTACCTCGACTGTTTTTCCCGTCTTTCCCGTCCCGATTCCCTGGCATGACCAACCGCCGCCGCGTCGATCTGATCGAAAAATACCTGCGCGACCACCGCTATGCCGACCTGCATACGCTGGCCAGCCGCTTCGACATCTCCGCCTCCACCGTGCGCCGCGCGCTCGATGAGCTGGAATCCCGCGGCGTCGCCCGGCGTCACCATGGCGGCGCGTCGCTAATCGAGGCCGACGAAGTCGCCCGCGAATACGACTTCATTGCCCGCGACCAGCGCAACGCCGAGGAAAAGTTCGCCATGGCCCGCTTCATCGCCGAGCGCGTGCTGCCCGGCATGACCGTCATCATCGACGGCGGCACCTCCCCCTACGCCGTCGCCCGCCTGCTCATCGGCAAACGTCTCCAGGTCATCACCAACTCGCTGCCGGTCGCCGGCCTGTTGAGCGATGTGAGCACCATCGAAACCATCGTCACCGGCGGCACCATTCACAACCGCATCGGCGTGCTCGTCGGCCCGCACGCCGACGACATGTTGCGCAACGTCCACGCCGATATCGCCATCCTCGGCGCCGTCGGTGTCACCGCCGAAGGCCTGTGGGCGCACAATCCTCCCATCGCCGCCACCCAGCGTCGCATGGCCGCCGCCGCCGACAAAGTCATCGTGGCGGTCGACCACTCCAAATTCGGCCGCAAGGCGCCCATTCTCGCCGGCGCGTTCGCCGCCAACCATCTCATCGTGACCGACCGCGAGCCGCCGGCCGATGTCGGCAGCGCCCTGCGTGCCGCTCACGCCACCCTGGCACTTTGCCCGTCGGCCTGACGCCACCGCATAGTCGGCGGGGATTTTCATCGTCAGACTTGCCCGCGCGCCGCAACGCCCCTTCGTGGTTCTGTGGTCAAATCCGCCTCGTCTTCCGCTCCCGATGCCATCCGCCTGCGCGGTGTTCGCCAGAACAACCTCAAGGGCTTCGACTTGGACATTCCGCTCGGCCGCTACGTCGTGGTCACCGGCCTGAGCGGCGCGGGCAAAAGTTCGCTCGTCTTCGACACCCTTCACGCCGAAGGCCAGCGGCGTTACGTCGAAACGTTCAGCGCCTACACCCGCCAGTTTCTCGATCTGCTCGACAAACCCGCCGTCGACTCGATCGAAAACATCCGGCCGTCCATCGCCATCGAACAGAGCAACACGGTCAAAACCTCGCGCTCGACCGTCGGCACCATGACCGAGTTGACCGACTACGCGAAGGTCTGGTTCAGCCACGTCGCCCGCTGTTATGATCCCGCTACCGGTCTCGAAGTCGCCGACGACAATCCCACCACGATCTGGAGCAAAGCCCTCGCCGCACACGCCTACGCCACCGTCGTCGTAGCCTTCAAGGTCATCCGCCACGGCAAGCTGAAATGGGCCGAAATCCTCAAAAATCTGCGCAACCAAACCTACGTGCGCGTGCTGGTTCCAACCACCACAAGCGCCGGCGTATCCGAAAATCAATTACTCGAAGCCCACCGTATCGACGCCCTCCAATCCGATCCCGCGCCGCTCGATTCGAGCGAACACATCTTCGTCGCCCAGGATCGCATCGCGCTGCGCGAGCCCGAACAGGCGCGCTTTCTCGAAGCGGCCGAGACCGCGCTGCATTTCGGCCAGGGCGAACTGCATCTGTTCACCGCCGAAGAAACGAAATCAGGCGGCGGATTTCGCCCTGCCGGACACTATTCGCGTGGCCTGCATTCTCCCGCGACTGGACGCACATTTCGCACCGCTTCGCCGGCCTTGTTTTCCTTCAACTCGCCGCTTGGCGCCTGCCCGCATTGCCGCGGTTTCGGTCGCGTCATCGAGATCGACTACCGCCTCGCCATTCCCGATCAGTCGAAGTCCATCGACGACGGCGCGATCAAGTGCTGGGAAGGGCAGGTTTACGGCGAATCAAAAAAGGACCTGCTGACCTTCGCCCGCAAAAAGAAGATTCCGACCGATATTCCATTCGCCGAGCTGAGCGCCGAGCACCGCGACTTCATCATCAACGGCGAACCCGGTTACGGTGAAAATGGCCGCGAATGGCCGCGCGCCTGGTATGGCGTGAAGGGCTTTTTCGACTGGCTCGAAAAGAACACCTACAAGATGCACGTGCGGGTTTTCCTGTCCCGCTTTCGCGCCTACAACGTCTGCCCGCATTGCCACGGCACCCGCCTGCAGCCCGATGCCCTCTGCTGGAAATGGCGCGATCGCACCCTGCCCGAGCTCTACGTCCTGCCGGTCGCCGAACTGCTCGATCTTCTCGGCCAATCTGCAGACGAAAAAACGAAGTCTAAAATCGACGCCGCCCACCAATCCGAGATCGCCCTCACCGCGATGCTTACGCGGTTGCGTTATCTCGATCAGGTCGGGCTCGGGTATCTCACGCTCGACCGTCCGTCGAAGACGTTGTCCGGCGGCGAGGTGCAGCGCGTCAATCTCACGTCCTGCCTCGGCACTTCGCTCGTCGATACGTTGTTCGTGCTCGATGAACCGTCGGTCGGTTTGCACCCGCGCGACATCGATCGTCTGATCGGCATCGTCCGCACGCTCACCGATGCGGGCAACACCGTCGTCGTGGTCGAACACGACGAGGCCATGATCCGCGCCGCCGACCACCTCATCGAAATCGGACCCGAGCCCGGCCAGCGCGGTGGCCATGTCGTTTTCCAGGGCGAACTCGCCGCCATGCTGGCCGACGAACACAGCATCACCGGTCGCTACCTTTCCGGTCGTGCCGCGCTGCGTGCGCCCACCTCGCGTCGACCGGTCGACAAATCCACCCCGCAACTGAGTTTCCGCGGCGCCACCAAACACAATCTCCGCAACCTCGACGTCGATCTGCCCCTGCAACGTCTCGTCTGTCTCAGCGGTGTTTCCGGCTCGGGCAAATCCACCCTGCTCGATCACGTCATCTACCAGGGCCTGCTCACCCATCGTCATCAGCAGACCGAAGACGTCGCCACCTTCACCGCCATCGAAGGCGCCGATGCCTGCGGCGAGATTGTGCTCGTCGATCAAAGTCCGCTCTCGCGCACGCCCCGCTCCAATCCTGCGCTGTATTGTGAGGCGTGGGACGGTATTCGCCAACTCTACGCCCAGGAACCCGCCGCGGCCGCCGCCGGGTTCACCGCCGCCAGCTTTTCCTTCAACGCCGGCGACGGTCGCTGCGATCATTGCCAAGGCCTCGGCTACGAACGCGTCGAGATGCAGTTTCTCTCTGATGTCTTCGTGCCGTGTCCAATCTGCGACGGCGCCCGCTTCAAACCGGAAGTTCTCGCCATCACTTGGAACGGCCGTTCTGTCGCCGATCTGCTCCGCACTTCGATCAGCGACGCCCTGCCCCTCTTCGCCGATCACGCCGCCATCCGCTCGCGTCTCCAATCCTTGGATACGGTCGGCCTCGGCTACCTCACGCTCGGTCAGCCGCTCAACACCCTCTCCGGCGGCGAGGCCCAGCGGCTCAAACTCGTCAAATATCTGAGCGTCACCACCCAAGGTGGTGCCGAATCTCAAATCTCAAATCTCAAATCTCAAATTCCAGCAGGCGCGCTCCTCCTGCTCGACGAGCCCACCACCGGCCTGCATCGGCATGATGTCGGCCGCCTCCTCGCGGTGATGCAGGCCCTGGTTGACCGCGGCCACAGCGTGATGGTGATCGAGCACAATCTCGACGTGCTCGCCGCCGCCGACTGGATCGTCGAAATCGGTCCCGAAGCCGGCGCCGACGGCGGCCGCATCGTTGCCGCCGGCCCGCCCGAACACATCGCCCGCCTGCCCGCCGCCACCGCCACCGCAACCTCGCCCTACCTAGCCGCCACCCTCGCCGAAACCAGCGACTCCACTTGTCACGTATTACGTGACAAGCGGATGGATTTACTTGCGGCTGAGCCGGTTGCGCTGCTCGAAAGTGGCGGTAAACTGGCCATCGTCGGGGCGCGGGAGAACAATCTGAAGAACGTTTCGCTGACGTTGCCGCACAAGGAACTGACCGTGGTCACGGGCGTGTCCGGTTCAGGCAAATCCACCCTCGCGTTCGATATCGTGTTCGCGGAAGGCCAGCGCCGTTTCATGGAATCGATGTCGCCCTACGCGCGGCAATTCGTCGAACAGCTCCCACGGCCGGCCATTGATCATCTCGGCGGTATTCCGCCCACCGTGGCGATCGAGCAACGCATCACCCGCGGATCGCGCAAATCGACCGTGGCGACCATCACCGAGGTCGCGCAATACCTGCGCCTGTTGTTTGCCCGCATCGGCATCCAGCATCATCCGCAAACGGATCGTCCGGTGCAGCCGCTCAGTCCGGCGCAGCTTCGCCAACTGCTCGCCCGCGTCCTGCGCACGCCCAAGGCGCGCAGCGCTAAACACCTCTACCTGTGCGCGCCGCTGGTGCGTGGTCGCAAGGGTCACCACGAGCCGATCGCGAAGTGGATCGAGCGTCACGGCTACGAGTTGATGCGCGCCGACGGCCGCGTGTTTCCCGTGGCGGCCTTTCGCAAACTCGACCGCTACAAGGAACACGATGTCGAGGTCGTGGTGGCCGATCTGAAGACACTTTCCGGCAAAGGAAAAACCACCGCGAAAAACTCGATCGCCACCGCCGACGACGCACTCGACGCGGCGCTGCGCCTCGGCAAGGGCGGCTGTTTCCTGCTCCATCCGAACGGCGAAGTCCTGTCGTGGTTTTCGACCACGCGGACCGATCTCGAATCCGGTCAGTCTTTTCCCGAGCTCGACCCGAAACACTTTTCGCACAACTCGCCGCGCGGGTGGTGTCCGGCCTGCCGCGGCCACGGCCGCATCTACGGCTGGATGCTCAACCGCAACGACGACGAGGAACTGCCGCCCGAGATCGCCGACATCGCGGCCGACGTGGGCGAACTGGCCGACAGTTCGTCGACGCCCTGCCCTGAATGTCACGGCACGCGTCTCAATCCGATTTCGCGCGCGGTGAAACTTCATTTCCGCGGCAAACAGACGCCGCTTTCGTTGCCTGGCCTGCTGTCCGGCACCGCCGCCGAACTGCTGAAGAACCTGCGTAACATCCAGACGGATACACGCGGACGCCTGATCCTGCGCGACATCCTGCCGCAGATCGAAGAGCGGCTGAAGTTCCTCGACCACGTCGGCCTCGGTTACCTCGCGCTCGACCGTCCGACCGCCACATTGTCCGGCGGCGAGGCGCAGCGCATCCGCCTCGCCGCGCAGCTCGGCACCAATCTCGCCGGCGTGCTCTACGTGCTCGACGAACCGAGCATCGGCCTGCACGCGCGGGACAACGACCGCTTGATTGAAACGCTCCAG
>CBINJL010000175.1:0-6637 GCA_966250925.1 uncultured Opitutus sp.
GAGCTTTCATTGGAATTTGGCGCAATGCCTGATGATCCGCGTATTGGTTCGGATGCGGATATGCGCCTGATTCATGACCAATTTGCCCGGGCGGTGGAATTTATCGACGAAGCATTTGATTTCGTCCGTTGTTTCCGCCCCGACAGTATAATGCTTGCGCAAGGTTACTTCATGAATGCGGCTGTTATGCGTCATGTCGGGTTGCGAACAGGCGTCCGGGTGGTTTCCTTGGAAAATACACTGCATCGGGAAAGATTGCTGTGGGAGGATATTGTGGGGGCTGCGGTTAATACACACTTTGCCAAAAATTACTATTGGAGGTATCGCGATTTCGTTACCGAGGCCCAGGCACGAAAAACCACTCAAGATTATCTTGCGACGATTAGGCTTCACAAAAGCGCGGAGCATCAGGCTCCGCCTGATATTGCTGTATCAACGCCAGCGGATGGTCGGCCGATGATTGTTTACCTTGGCCAGGTCAGCACCGATGCGGCCGTGCTATACGGTCGACATGGCTTTGATTCCCAAGCTAACGCGATTCGCGCGGTGGTGGCATACGCAGTGAGGCGAAAGATGCGCCTTGTGATAAAGCTTCATCCCAAGGAGAGTCCATCGCATGATGCCCATTCGCCTCGATTTAAGAATCTTACGAAGCGATGGCTGGAGTCGGATCCGAAATTCAACCGATTGGCCAGTGATCTCGGTGCTGATCTCACTATCGATGCGGATAACAACCTCGATACTTTCGCCCTTATCCGCTGCGCGGATGTTTGTGTGACATTGACTTCGCAATCGGGGCTCGAAGCACTGCTTCACGACAAGGAAGTCGTGATCTGCGGTGAAGCATCCTTTGCCGGACTGGGATTCACTCATGATGCACCCGATGAACCAACACTCCATTTTCATCTGGATCGCATTCTTAAGGATAACCATCGGGTTAATGATGGTATCAAGTGTCGTAAATATTTTCATATTTTTAATGAACTTTATTGCCTGCCTAAAACCGAGGAAAGCCTGCTTGTCCTCGCTGGTGGGCGTCCGCTTTTTCCTGTCCCTCCGGTAGTCACAAGTGCTGATCTGAATCTGGGCGACTCTGGAAGGGATGTTGAAGAGGAGCGTAAGTATGAAGATGGCACTAATCCGGTCGAATCCGGGGAGCAGCCATGTTTTCGTGCATGATGTCCTGCGCACGCCGTCGGTTACTGAATTATAATGATATTACCATTGATTAGATTATGAATGCCTCAACTGAAGCCCCCACCGTCAACCGGAACATTGATCCCCGTAGCAAGGATTTTTCTTACAACTCAGGCGAGCGCCAGACAGCCACGAGTTTCGGTGGCATCCGTGCCGACCATGCTTCGCGCTACCAATTGGCTACTCATATCGTGAAGAAACATTTCAAGAATGTTGCTGCGCCATTGCGCGGATTGGATCTGTTCTGCGGAAATGGTTACGGAACCTGGCTGGCGGCGAGGGAACTAAATGCTCATATGCTGGGCGTGGACGGGTCCGAAGAGGCAATTACGATGGCCAATTGCCATTTTTCCACGACGCATACTATATTTACGGCGAAGTGCTTTCCGTTTTCCCTTCCGGCAGGTGAATTTGATTTTATCTTGTGCTTCGAATCGATAGAGCATGTGGCCGACCCGGATGCGATGTTTGTCGCCTTGGGGTGCGCACTGAAACCGGGAGGGGTTTTATTTGTGTCGACCCCCAATGAGGCGACCATGCCATTGGCCCGGAATGCCGAGTGGTTCCGGCATCATGTCCGGCATTTTCGCGAAGCTGAACTCGCAGATCTGGCGCAGCGATGCGGAGATGTTAAATTTGTGGGGCAGTTTGGGCAACGAGTGTATCGAGTCCATGAAGGCAGGGTGATCGCAATCGACGAAACAGCCCATATGTTGCCGACCGAAGATTGTAGTGATGCGCATGTCTTTATTCAGCTTTTTATGAAGCCAGGCCGCGCCAAGTCGGCATCCACTGAAGAAAATGGCTGCGACACTTTCACCCCTGGAATCATTGATTCGACGTTGGTGAACGTTCCCGAACTGCGGCTCGATGTGGGATGCGGCGAGGCGGGCCCCCAACCGGGGTATGTGGGCGTGGATATCCGGGCTTTGCCAGGGATCGGCATTCTTTCCAGCACCTGGGGTATTGATGCATATTTACCACCAGGGTCCGTTTCTGCCTTTTATAGTCGTCACACATTGGAGCATATTACTTATCCGCAGGCCAAGCGGACCTTTTCAGCTTGGTTTCGCTTATTGAAACCGGGTGGGCATGTTCATATTATTGTTCCCGATCTATCTTTCCATATTGCGCAATTTCTCGACCCGAATACGCAGGGACCGTCACCGGCAAATCCAGCTTGGACCCAGCGGCAGCATGCGTTGGCCGGATTCTATGGATGGCAGCGCGAAGCCGATCATAAGCTGTGGGATGTGCACAAATGCGGTTACACTTACGAGATTATGGGGGAGTTGTTGGATGAGGCAGGTTATGTTCGCTATGCGCGGTTGCCGAATCAGCCGTGGCATTTGGACATCGAAGCCTACAAGCCCGTGTGAGTTAAGCCCATGAAATAGCATGGGGTCGCAAATGTGGCACCATGTTGAACTGGGAATGATGCGACGAGTAGGCTCGTCGCTTCAGGGGGGGGCGGCTGTTTTGTTTCAGGCAATACAACACACTGTCTTGAAACCTGCGGTCGACAGTTGAGTGCCGACCTGAGCTGTTTCGGCTAGACGAGGACCGACGGAGACGTTTGAGGCCGGCAGGGCATGCGTCACTTCCCTCAGGTTGTGAAGGAGGAAGTATATGGTAGCGATAATGGGCGCCGCGTTTGCGAGCCGCCCGGAGTGGGGCCTCGACTCACCTACCTGGTGACGTAGCCACGTCAGATCACTTGGCGATCATTGGTCGAGGTCTGACTCACGAAAATTATCACCCGGTCGTCTTCCGGTGCGAGCTGCGTGAGAACCTGCCGGACTTCCGAGAGGAGTTCCTCGTGGCCGGCGGCGACGCAGATATCGCCGAGCATGAGCCACGATTCGATGTCGGCCGCGTCCAGGCGGATGGCGGTTTCCAATGCTGTGATGGCATCGGAACCCTGCCCGGAAGCGTTGAGCGATTGGGCCAGTTCGCGCCAGACGGTGGCACGTTCGTCGCCGCCTTGCACGACACCCAGATAGTAGTGAGTCGCCCGGTCGTGGCGATTGGCGGCGGCATGGCTGCGGGCCAGTAGCAGTCGGGCTTCCGCATCGGTCGGAGCCGCTCCGAGCAACGGAATGATTTCCTCTTCGGCTTCCTGCAGAGCTCCGCTGGCAAAGTGGTCGGTCGCCTGTTGCCTGATGGTTTTGATGTCCTGCTCCAGTCGCACCGCGAAGGGACGGCGATGGCGGGTGAAGGCCTTGGCGCCGGCTTCCGCCAGCGTGTCGTAGGCGTGCGTGACCAGTGTGCCAAAGGCGTCGCTGGCGGCGAGGGTGTCGGCGAACGACGGCACTGCTTCGAGGTTCTCGGCAAGGCGGGTGCGCAGGGCGACCCGACGGGACTGGTCGTGCACCAGCGCAATCGCACCCTCAAGCCACGCCGTATGCGTTTCGTGAATACATTCGTCCAGACCTGCGCTCCGCAGCAGCGCCGCGGTGCGTCGGCTGCGGAGGGTTTCTCCGGTGCGGGCGATGACCGGCACGCCTGTGGTCAAGGCGACAACCGCGTGGTCGTCGTTCATCGGGCTGTTGTCGAGGTAGAGGTCGGCGAGACGTAGCAGGTCGGCCAGACCGGCCGGTGATTCGAACCGATCGGCCACAATCAGCAGGCGATCATCGTTCACCCCGGCGGCGACCAGATCGGCCTCGATGAGCTTCTGGGCGCGGGAGGCGGAGCCGTTGTCGTTCGCGGGGAGGTGAAGCAGGAGGCGCGATCCCGGCGTGGCGGCGAGCAATTGACTCAGGGCCGTGCGGGTTTCCGGACGAAACGCGAGGTCATCGACAGCGGTGGCGAACAGGAAGTCCTCATCGCTGAGGCCGAGCGTCGCCCGGCTCCAGGTCGGTTCCGCCGGCGATTGCAGCGCGGCCGTTTCGATCGATCGTGACGTGCCGGCCATGAGAGCCAGACGTTCCGTGTAGTGGTCGGCGGTCGTGTCGTCGTCGCTGGCATTGCCGGAGAGGAAAAGGTCAATATTGGCGAGACCGGTCGAATGTGGGGAATGGGCGGTCGCGATCTGCAGCGGCGCACAGCGATGGATCGCGAGCTTCGTCTCCGCGTTGAGCGAGGTGGCGACATCGGCGGCAAAAACGAGCACGTCGAGCCCGGCCATGCGCAGGGTTTCGAGCTGCTCCGGCAAAGTCGACGGCAGCACGTGAAATTCCTTGGCGCTGCGTTGCGCACGGCTTTCCACCGCGTCGGCGCTCAGGCTGACCGCAAACAGCACGACTTCAAACCGCTGCGAATCCAGCTGTTCGAACCACGGCAGGGTGGAAAGCGTGGTGATCGCGTTGTCGAATTGTTCTGCCACGAATCCGATGCGAAGCGGGCGGCCATAGCGGGCGAAGGCTTCCGGGGCGATGGCGTTGCGCGGGTCCGTGCAGAGGGTGCGCTGGAGGATGCGTCCGCGGGCTTCGGCGTGGCGGCGCAGGCTGCCGGCGCTGAAGTAGAGCGGGATGCTGTTGGCCGATTTCAGATAGGCTTCGACGGCGGCACGCACCGCGGCCGAGCCCCAGTTGCGTTCGACCCAGGTGGCGAGCGCTTCGAGTCGCGGCAGCAGCGCATCGGCATAACGCTGGGCGTCGCCGGTCTGCTGAAACGATTGCACCGGGCTGAATACCCAGCGGGCGTAATTGCCCCACAGGGCGTTCGGCACCTGGTCAAATTGCGGAGCGCTTTCCCAGCGCCAGACCGCACTCAAAAGCATGCCGGCCACAAGACCGTTCGCGCCGGCGGTGGCGCAGGTGGCGAGGGTGGCGGATTCGTCAGCGGTGGCGGGCAGATCGAGCAGACCGGAAGCGCACAAACGGTCCACGCGGGCGAGCGTGTCGGTGAGCAGCGCCGATTCCGCGTCGTGGGAACCCGAGGCGAGGACGGACTGCGCCAGCGTCAGGCGCGCGGCGCGAAAGGTTGCGACAGCGACGCCGTCGGTGGGATTCGCCGCGGCAACCGTCAGGGCGGCGTCAAACCGACCCAAGGGGGTTTCCGATCCGGGGCAGGCGCTTGCGCCCAAAGTAACGGTTTCAATCGGAGAAATGTCGGCGGGCAGACTCATGGTGCCACCCTCAATGCATCAAAAATGCCAGTCCTTGGATAGATATCGTAACTGATTCTAAATTAGTTAATTAAAATAAAAAATAGTTGCGAAATCGCCCGACGCGCCGTGCCGTGAATCCCGTTTTCATCCCCTCGCGGCAACATTTGCCGGACGGCGCCGCCGGGCGAGTGTAACCATTATGGTGACACTTCGGCGGGGTGGCGGGCGGCGTGGCAGCGGGTGAGTGCGGCGCCGAAGCGGGTGGCTTGGGCGGCGTGATCCATCAGGGCCGAGTTTTGCAGGGCGGGGCGCAGGCGACCGGAGATTTCAGCGAGGCGCTCGGGACTCCGGGCCAGGTTGCGGGCAATGGCGAGGTAGGCGTCGGGGGTGTCGGCGATCCAGTCGGATTGACCGATGGCGTGGAGCAGCGAGATGCCGACCCGACTGGCGTGGCGGTCGCCGGCCAGCGTGACCACCGGGCGTCCCATCCAGAGCGCTTCGCAGGTGGTGGTGGTGCCGTGGTAGGGCAGCGGGTCGCGCGCGATGTCGATCCGTCGGTAGAGATCGAGGTGTGAGGAGGTGCCGTTGGTGCGACCGAGCAATTCGACGCGCGGGGCGGCGATGCCGTGGGCGGCGAAGCGGGCGTGAATCTCCGCCGCGAGTTCGGCGCGTTCGAAGTCGGCGCTTTTCAAGACGAGGCGACTCTCGGGGAGCTCGGTCAGCAGTCGCGACCACAGGGCAACGGTCGCCGGGCTGGCCTTGGCGAAGACGTTGAACGATCCGAACGTGATCTGGCCGCGGTTGAGGACCGGTGGTGGCGGCACGTCGGGCGCATCGGGCGGCGGCGCGTAGGTCCAGAGCGGACCGTCGAGACGAATCAGCGTCTCGGTGGCGAGCGCGTCGATTTCGGGCACGGGCGGATCGGTGTGGGCGTCGACGAAACGAAAATCCATCGCGGGCACGCCGGTGGTGTCGGGATAACCCAGGTAACTGATCTGCACCGGCGCGACGCGGCGGGCGAAAACCGGCAGGCGGTTGATACCGGTGTGGCCGGCGAGATCGACCGCGATGTCGGGGCGCAGGGCGCGCAGGCGGCTGACGACGGTGGCGTGGGACAGGCCGTGCAGGTTTTCCCAATGATCGGCCTGTTGGCGCAGACGTTGGGAGATATCGTCGACGACCGCGTGATCGTGAAACAGCAGGATTTCGAAGCGTTCGCGGTCGAGGTGCGCGAGCAGCGGCAGGATGAACCAGGCGACGGAGTGGCGGCGGAAATCCTGCGATACAAACGCCACCCGCAGCTTGCGCGCCGGCATGTCGGCGACGGCGGAGCTGGCGTCGGGCAACGTCAGGTCGGGCGCGGGAAACCCGGCCCCGGCGGCGCGG
>CBINJL010000176.1:0-6604 GCA_966250925.1 uncultured Opitutus sp.
AGGGGAACGGCACGGTGTCGAGGTTGTCGTCCAGCATGGCGTCGACGTCATAAACCAATTCACGCGGAATGCTGTTCTGGTTGGCGGTGAGCCCGATGCCGAGATGGGCCATGCTCCAGTCGACGGCGGGCCAGTGCAGGCTGGTGAAACGTGCGCCGACGCCGAGCGTGCTCCGGCCGAGTTTGGCGCCGGCAGTGGGGAAAATCGTCGCGGCGGCGTCGTGTTCGAGAATGAGGTTTTTGAGCGTGAGCAGGTTGGCCCAGGTGGCGGGAAACGCGCGGGCGCCGGACGGCAGCGCGACGCCATCGGCGAGCGGGCCGGCGGGCAACTCGGACGACTTGGGCGAGAGCACCCAGGCGCAGTCGCCGGTCTTCAGGTCCTCGCGCAGTTTCCATGATCCGGCGGCGGTTTCGAATCCGCTTTGCGGCCAGACATGGAGGGCGTCCCCGCCGGCGAGTCGGTCTGCCAGCGCGGGCCAGTCGAGACAGAAGTCGGGCGAGATGCAGGGGTTGCTGGCGATGCGGAGATCGTTGGCGACGAGAAATTCGTTAATGGCGGAGCTCATGGGGAAGAGGAGAAGGTGACCCACGGAACACACGGACTACACGGAACCGCGAAGAGAAGACGAACGCGGCGGGAGTTTCCGTGTATTCCGTGTGTTCCGTGGGCAGATTGTAGTTGGGTAACAGCGCGGAATCAGATGGTCATGGCGTGGAAGCCGCCGTCGACTTCGATCTCGGCGCCGGTGACGAAGCCGGAGGCGGCGCTGCTGGCGAGGAAGAGGGTGGCGCCGATCAGTTCGCGGGCCTCGCCGAAACGCTTCATCGGAGTGTGGCCCATGATGGACTGCACGCGGTCGGGCGTGAGGACCTTGCGGTTCTGTTCGGCCGGGAAAAAGCCGGGCACGAGCAGGTTGACGCGCACGCCCTTGGTGGCCCATTCGCGGGCGATGTTCTTCGTCAGATTGTGCACGGCGGCCTTGGAGGCCGAGTAGGTGAAGACGCGGGACAACGGCACGCGGGCGGAGGCCGAGCCGATGTTGATGATCGAGCCGCCGTCGGGCGCGGCGAGCATGTGTTCGCCGAAGACCTGGCATGCCATCAGGACGCCTTTGACGTTGGCGTTGATGATGCGGTCGAACTCCTCCTCGGGGATGTCCATCAGCGGCGTGGGCGAGTTGACGCCGGCGCCGTTGACGAGGACATCGATGCGGCCGGAGCGGGCGACGACGGCATCGCGCAACGCGACCAGATCGGCGCGACTGGTGGCATCGGCCGAGTGAAACCACGCCTTGCCGCCGGCGGCGGTGATCTTTTCGAGACGGGCGGCCGCCTTGGCTTCGTTGCGGCCGACCAGCACGACTTCGGCGCCGGCGCCGGCCAGGCCCTCGGCCATGGCGCCGCAGAGTTCGCCGGTGCCGCCGATGACGACCGCGACCTTGTTTTGAAGGGAGAAGAGGGATTCGAGGTAAGCGGAGCTCATGGAGTTTTCGAGTCGTCGACGGTAGCAGTCGGCCTGCGTCCGCCGCAGGCGATAAAACGCAAAAGGATTTACAAAATGCGCAGGCCGGTGTCGCGTTTGCGCATGCCTGAAACACGTCGTCACCGGGTGGGGATCATGCTCTCGATCGAGACGGAGCACTGGCATGGCGTGCTGCAGGGATTGGCGGAAGGATTCCGGGCGGAGCCGGAACTGCAGGTGATCAAAATCGCGCGGCCGGCGCGGTTCGAGGCGGCGCGGTTGCGGCGCTTGCAATTGGACGGATTGATCACCCGCGTGGGCACGAAGGCGGACGAGGAAGCGTTGCGCGAGGCCGGCCTGCCGGTGGTCAACGTGTCGGGGCGGGTGGAGCAGGTGGGACTGACCAACGTGATCAACGACGACGCGCGGGTAGGGGAACTGGCGGGACGGTTTTTTGCCCGTCGAGGGTTTCGACATTTTGGATTCTGCGGCGTGACGCGGCACCAGTCGTCGCGGCTGCGGGCGGATGGATTTCATCGCACGGCGGGCGCGGCGGGAGCGGTTGCGCCCGACCTGTTGTTGCCGGAAATGCCGGAAGGCGACGCGCCTTCGCTGAAGGCGGTGTCGCGGATCGCGGCGTGGCTGCAGCCGTTGCCCAAGCCGCTGGCGGTGTTCTGCTTCAACGACGCCGTGGCGCGGGCGGTGGCGGAAGCGTGCACCGATCTGAAGGCCGCGATTCCCGACGACATTGCGATTCTCGGGGTCGACAACGACGACATCCAGCTCGGCTTTTCCGCGCTGGCGTTATCGAGCATCGAACTGAACCGGCGGCGCATCGGTTTCCTCGCCGCCCAGCGCCTGATGCAGATGGTGCGGCAGCCGGATCTGCCGCCGGAAACATTGCGGGTGCCGCCGCTCAAGATCGTGGCGCGGGGGTCGACGGACAAACTCGCGGTCAACGACGAGGTGGTGGCGGAGGCGCTCGACTACATTGCCGATCACCTCGGCAACAAGATCTACGTCGACGAAATCGCGCGGGCGGTGGGCGTGTCGCGGCGGTCGTTGGAGATGCGTTTCAAGGCCGCGCTCGATTCGTCGGTCTACACGGAAGTGCAGCGGCAGCAATTGGAACGGGCGGAAGTGCTGCTGATGGAGCACCCGAAAATGACGATCGCGGAAGTCGCCTACGCCTGCGGGTTTCAGGACGCGCGCCACCTCAGCGTGGTCTGCCGCCGCAAGCTCAATCGCACGCCCGGTTCGCTGCGGCTGACCGGAACTGATTAGATTGCAGGGGGGAAATGGGGGATAAGCCCGGCAGGTCAATTCCCGGCAGTGCTACAGGTGAGTTAACTATCTTTCAAACGGGCGGTTACGGGAAGTTGTGTTTTTGAAGAACGCTTGCGTTTGGTGGAGCTATGAAGTGTTCTGATCGCCGGTCCAGATGAGCGAAAAGAACGAGTTGATCGGTCGAGCTGCGAAGCTGGGAAGGACGGAGTTGTCCCGGCATGGGGCGATGTTGGTTATCTGGTGTTGCGCACCGCGCCATCGTGGAGCGGCCAAGTCATGAATACTCGGGTCGGCAATCATCTCTGGCGCAGTGGATCGTGGGCGGCGGGCCACGACGGAACGGCGATTACCGGTCACGGGCGTCAACGCGGCGCCGTCCCGCTGGCAATCCTGGCTTACGCGTTGGTGCATGGGCTGGAAGTGGCGATGGGGCGTGGCTTGGCGGGAGCCTGGCTGCAGCCCTCGGATGTGGTGATGGCGGCCGCGCTGCTGACTCTGTCCCGGCCGGGCTGGATCTGTTTTCTGGTGGGAGTGCCGGTGTTGCAGATCGGGTTCGCGCTGCAGGGGGATCGGATGGGTTGGGGCGCCACCACGATGGCCTTGAGCAGAGGTCTGCTAATCCTGGGCGCGGTGCTGCTCCTGCGACGCCTGCAGGATGAGCGCGAAGGCGAGTTCCGCGCGGTCGCAAATTATCTCTGGTATGGGCTCACTGCCGGCACGGTTCTGCCGGTGCTGGGAGCTGGAGTGGCGTGGGTAATGGCGGACGGAGGGGCGCATGGTGGTGAGTCCGCGCAATCTGCCGCAGCGCGGCATGACTGCGATCGTGGCCGATCGCGACGGCACGCTTATCGGACTGCTCGATTCGAGCTCGGGTGATCCGCACGACCGGTTGCATGCGGACGGCGACTTTGTTTGGGCGACGTTTTTCGTGCGCGACGTGCAACGGGCAGTGCCGTTCTACCGCGAGTTGTTCGGCTACACGGTGACGGAGGACGATCGCACCGCGGAGGTGAATGATTATATTCTCAGCCGCGATGACATCCCGCGGGCGAGTCTGGCCCCATTGCCGGCCGATCACGCCGAAGCCCGACCGGGATGCCTCGGGTTTGTGCGCGTGGCCGATGTCGAAGCTGTGGTGGCCCGGGCGATCGGACTCGGCGCGAAGGTCCTGATCCCACCACGTGCGGTGGAGGATGGGCACCAGTTCGCCATATTGGCGGATCCGCTCGGTGCGGCCGTGGCAGTGGTCAGTCACCCCGACAATTTTGAGGAAACCCCATGAAAACGATCTCATCAGTCTTCCGGTTTCGTTTCTGGGGCGGCGCGGCGCTGCTGTGGGTCGGGTTTGCCGGCTTCGGGTGTTCCTCCTCGATGACAAGTTCACCGCCCGCGATTCAGGGTTCGGTCTACTACGGCGTCGGTTGGGGGGATCCCTATTTTTACGGGTCGCCGTGGTATGGCGGCGGGCACGTGGTCATGCCGCCGCCGCATCGGCCGCCAATCCGCCCGAAACCCATGCCGACGGTGCCGCCCCGTCCGATGCCGCGCTGAGCCCGCAACGTTTTGCCCCATGTCGATTTTCACTGCATGCTGGAGCTGCTTGACGTCTCGAATCGGCGGGATCGCTCGGTATCGCGTCATCGTGTCGGTGGCAGCGTTCGGCTTGATGGCGACCTGGGGGGCGGCGGCGAAACCGCCGCGGGATGCACTCATTCACGCGCAGGAGCTGGAGCCTCGGATGGCTCAATTCTACGCCAACTTCGTCAACATGGTGTCGTCCGCGACTGACCGGGAGCGGGCGGAGGACGCCGATGTGGCGCAGCTGCGCCGGCTCGCGCTGGCGAAGCTCGGGGCCATGCGGTCATGCCGGGCGACGGTGTTTCAAAATGATCCGCGTAATGCGTTGGTGGATACGTGGGGCCTGTGCATCCGCCTGCGCCTGCTGTTGGAAGGTGACGACGGACGGGAACGCTTCGGGCCTGAGACCGAAGCGATGCTGCAGGGCGTGCTGCGCTCCTTGGAAGAGATTGAGGGCATCGCCGCCGAGTTTCTGACCGCGGAGCAGATCGCCTCCGCCACGCAGGCGTTGGAGGAGTATTTCACCACCCATGCGGCGCCGGAGGCGGCAGTGATCAAACCGCCGTCGGCCAATGAACTCCAGGCGGGTGCCGGACTGGGCTGGTTGTTTCGGCTGCCGCTGGCGCCGTTTCGCGCCATGGAGGGGGGCGACAATACCGCGGAGGCGCTCGGCAGTATGAACATCACCGCCAACAACCTTACCCAGATCGCGGCCAGTCTGCCGATGGAAATATCCTGGCAAAGCGAGCTGTTGCTGCTGCAGGCGCGCGAAGACAGCGGGGCGATGCTGCAGGAACTCGTCGATGCGCTCGATGTGCGGCTGCGTGGGCTGATCAACCTGATTTTTTGGCGCACGTTGATGGTGGTGGGAGCCATCTTGCTGGCGGTGCTGGTGCTGCAGTCGGTTGCGAGTCGGCGCAGGCGCAGTGCTGCCGGGGCGAAGTGAGCAGGGTCCGATTTTATTCTTAGTCATGAAAACAAACCTCAAATTCCTCCTCTCGTGCGCCTCAGTTTGCCTGGGCGTGATTTTGTTCGTCGCTGGCTGCGCCTCCGGTCCGACCATCAGTTACGAAGCAGACCGCGAAGCGAAGTTCGCCGGATACAAGACCTATGCGTTGTTTCCGATGGACAAGGCCAAGGGCATCCAGGGGGCCGATCCGTCGGTCAGCCTGCGCTACGCGCCGGTGATCAATCGCGCCATCGCCGAAGGTCTTCAGGCCAAGGGATTCAATCCGGTCGAGCTCGGCACCGCCGACTTCTCGGTCTATGTCAACGCCACCATCGCCCCCCGGGTCGAACTCGACGAATGGGGCTACAGTTCGCTCGGCTACTACCGCTGGGGCGGCTATTGGGGCCGGCCCGGCATTGGCTACACCACGACCACGGTGGACACCTACAAGGAGGGGCTGTTGCGGGTGGAGGTCTACGATGGCGCCTCGAAAGAACTCGCCTGGGTCGGCTGGGCGAAGGACCGACTGGGCAAGGCGCCGACCGACGAACAGGTCGCCAACGTGATCGCGCAGGTGCTGGCCAATTTCCCGCCGCCGGAAAAACCGGAATGAGCCAAGACGATTCCGCCCGTCTCCACCGATGCCGATTTGTCATGAAAATCCTGATACTGTTTTGCGTCGCACTGTCCGTTGCGTGGGCTGATCCGCTGCCGTCCTGGAACGAAACGCCCACGAAGCGGGCGATCGTGGCGTTTGTCACCTGCGTGACCGATGCCGGTGGACCCGATTACGTGGCGCCGGCCGAACGTATCGCGGTGTTCGACAACGACGGCACACTGTGGTCCGAACAGCCGGGATACTTTCAGGGCTATTTTCTGTTCGACCGGATCAAGGCGATGGCGCCGGATCATCCCGAATGGCGCACGCGGGAACCCTATGCCTCGGTCCTGCGCGACGACTGGCAGGGGGTGATGGCAAGCGATCAGAATGCGTTGGTGGAAATGGTGCTGGCCGCGCACGGCAACATCTCGGCCGAGGCGTTTCAGGCGGTGGCCCGCGCGTGGCTGGAAAACGCACGGCATCCGACCACGTGTCTGGCCTACACCGCGATGGCATTTCAACCCATGCTCGAACTGCTCGCCTACCTGCGGGCGGAGGGCTTCAAGACTTTCATCGTCTCCGGCGGCGGAGTCGATTTTCTGCGGGTGTTTTCCGAATCGGTTTACGGCATCCCGCCCGAGCAGGTGGTGGGCACGCGCGGGCGGGCGGTTTATGAATTGCGCGACGGCAAGCCAACCATCGTGAAGTTGCCCGAACTCGACCTGATC
>CBINJL010000177.1:0-6557 GCA_966250925.1 uncultured Opitutus sp.
AGTTGACGCGACACTTCCGGCGCACCTTCAAACACCGGCGTCTTCAACCGCACCTGCTCGCCGGACGTGGCCACCACATGCAGGTTCACCGCCGTCGCATCGCCTTCGTATTCTTCGACCGTGCGGCGAACCGAAACCTCCGCATCGGGGTATCCGGCAGCATAATACGCGCGCCGATGCGCTTCGAGCAGATCCTGCTCCCAACCCAGCGTCCACACCTGATCCTCCGCGCGCTCGACCTCTGGCACGATCACATCCTCAGGCGCGGCATCGACCGTCACCTCCGCCACCCGATGACGCGCCCCTGGTTCGATTTGCAGATCCAAGTCCACCTCACCGCTCTCGTCGTCACGCGCCTCGCGCACCACCTTCACCGCCGCCCGAGCATACCCTTTTTCACGCAACGCCCACACGATTTGATCAATGCCTTTGCGCAAACGCGCCGGCGTGAAGGCCCGCTGCTCCGCCGTTGGCAATACGCCCGGTTTTGGCATCAATAGCGCCCGCGCTTCATCGGCCGTAATCAGGGCACCGCCCCCTTCCACCATAACCTCCGCAAATCGATACCGCACTCCGCGCTCAATCTTCAAATCCAGCCGCGTCACCGCCAGCGGACGGGCCAGCAGTTCCGAAAAATCCACATCGAACCGGTGCTCCTTCACCGTGCCATCGGCCAATGTCAGCGTCGCATTGATCTCGGGCCGCAAGAATCCATCGGCCGCCACCGCCGACATAGCAAAAAACGCCGAGTCCTCTACCGCATTGGCGTCCAGCGTTTCACTTTCATTCTCCAACAGATCACGCAACGCGCGCTTGATTTCTAAATCGCCCCACCACCCTGCACCATCGACGGAATACTCCGCCGCCCACACCACCGCGCCACTCGCCCCCGCCACCAGCAGTGCCAGACCGATCCGCCTGGGTCGCAACCATTTCATCAAACCGCAAAGTGACGCGAAGCCGCGCAAATACGATGACATGGAATCCTGATCCAAAAGCGTCCTGAAACCGCAGATCGTTCCGGTCTTTCGTTCCACACCGTGGCTACCGCCTGGATTCGCGTCCCTTCGTTCGCTTCGTGGTTTCTCCACTGAGTCGGTGCGACTACGGTTGCGCATCGTCTTCTCCCTTCTCGCCGTCGACGGCGGGTTTCGATTCCGTATCCGCATTTTCAGGACGCGGGAACCAGCGCCATTTGAGACCGGCGTTGTAATAATCGAACTCGTCGTATTCGCCGGTCACCGTCCAGCGGTCGTTCAAATCGTAACCGAAGCGATAGGTTTCCCGTCCACGTCGAGACAAGCGTTCGCCCGTCGTCACCGTCAGCCGATCGCCGCCTTCGAGGCCGAGCACATCTCCCACCAGCTCCTGACCCAGATAAACCCCGAACTGCAACGCCCGCCGCCCCTGCGTGTAATTGACTTCATCCTTCGGCGCCACGCCGGCCATGACCATCAGCAACACATCCGACGCCGGCAGCGCCGGGCTCGAGGACAACTCCAGACGCGGATCGTTGGCGTCTCCGCTCAACTCCATCTGCAACTCGTAGCCGAGCCGCCGTCCGCTGCCCAACAGGTAGATTTCCGGTTCGTAGGGATTTGCCGCCGTCAGCCGGGCGTAGGCCGATTCCACATTCAGGCGGGCAAAGGGGAGTCGCACCGTGCCGGAATCCATCGTGACTTCCCCGATCGCGCGCGGCGACGCCAGCGTGCCGTCGAGATGAGCCTCCACCGAGGCCACGCCCGAAAGCACCGGCGTCTCCAACCGCATGAAACGCTCGCCATCCACGTCGACATTCAACCGCCAGCGCGCAAACGGCTGCATCTCCACGCTGAAATAGGGTGGACGCGAGGTCGGCCGATCGCTGCCCACCGTGGGCAGCAGTGAGCGCACGTCCGCCAGCATCAGGCCTTCGCGCAACACCGCCTTGCCCGACAGTGTCGTCACACCGCCACCGTCCGTCTTCAGCGCAAGATCCAGATCGCTGCGCAGCAATACCCCGGTGCGGCGCACCAGCGGCAGATTGTTTCCCTTCAACGTAAGATTGAGCTCCACCGGATCTCCCGGTCGCCAGTCGATCGTGCCCTCCAACTCCACCGGCTGTCCTCCCATCAGCGCTCGTATTCGGTCCACGGATACCTGATGTCCGTCAAAGGCGAGATCTGCGTCGATCGACTGCAGCACGCCCAGCGGTCCCAGCGGACGCGAGACCGCGCCGCGCAGCTGCAGCGAACCCGAAACATTGCCTCCGCGTTCAAACGTCATGTCTGCCTGCACGCGCCCGGTCGGCACCAGATACCCCGGCACGAAACGCGCGACCGCCGCGAGATCGGACTCGGGCAACTCCACCCGACCACTGCCTTGCTCACGCAAATATGCCAGCGGTGATTCCTGTAGCCGTTGCCATTCCGCCACCGTCAGCGGCAGAGCCGCACTCATGCGGATCGGGTTGCCCGCCACTGTGGCGGTGAGCGAATCCAGTTTCAGCCCCCTGCCGTCACCGGTCAGCTCGGCCGCGACACCCGTGAACTCCGGCCAATCGATGCCACCGATTGACTTGTTGACCAGCACCCGCGCGATGCGGATTTGCCCGCTGCCCTGCGGCTCCCGCCACTTGCCTCGTAGTTTCAGGTCAATTTCCGGACGGCTCACCGTCACACCCGTCCACTCGCCCAACGTTTTCCAAAAGGCCGGATTGGGCGAAACCTGCGCTGCAAGATCCACTTCCCCGGCTTCATCAATCATCACCCCCGGCGTATCGCCACGGCGAATACGCAACGGGAGTTGTCCGTAGACTTCCAGGAAGGTCGTGCCTCCACGTCCCACCGTGAGATGCTCAACTCCCACCGTGGCACCGTCGCTGCTCGCCGCCACGTCGACATCCACCTTGCCCGCATCGCCAAGCGTGACTTCTCCACGCAGGTGGGTGTCGAAACGCACAACGTCCTTCGCCCACGAAAACGTCACCAGCGCTTCTTCCAGACTCGGAAACAGCGGCGGCTTCTCCGCCATCCAGTCGGCGATCCAATCCAGTTCCGGACGCTGCGCAGCATAGGCCACTTCACCCGCACTCGGTGTCACTTGACCGATCTGTAATTCTCCTGCTGCACCGATCAGGGTAATGCCGGCCAGTTGCCCGCCATCGCGCCACGATACCGCGGCTTCCGTGCCGTCCTCCGCGGTCCAGATGGATTTGCCGGCCCGCTCAAGTTGCAGCGTCTGCAACACAAGCCCGTCGTCCAACATTCGCCCGCCAAGCGTGAGTCGACTTTCCGTCGCCCGCGGCACAATTGTCGCGCTCCAGTCACGGTCCGCCGACGCGCCCTGAATTTCTACCTGGAGATCGAGCGATCGCAGTTGCGGGACCTGCAACGTCTTCAACTGGATTTCACTTCGCCCCAATGGATTCGTCCACGCCCCGGCCAGTTCGCCTTCGCCTGTCAGTCCCGCCAGGGAAATTCCGTCCGGCAGCCAGGGCGCGGCGCTGACCGGATCAATTCTTGCCTCCCAATGCCCTGCTTCGATTTCCCGAGCCCTGGCATCGCCTTCCGCAGTAACCAAAATCTCACTACCGACGTCATCGCGCACGGCCAGCCGCGTCAGATTCCAACGTGGCCACAATACCTTGCCTTCCAGTTCCGCCTCCGCGATTCGCCAATCGCGCAGCGCCACGTCCCGCGCTTGCAACCTGCCTTCGATTTGCGGCCAATCGCCATCGCGCGGTCGCACCACGATTTCGCCCGCCACCGTGCCTTCGCCTTCGCTTCGCAGCCAGGGCAACTCGGCCAGATTCGCCTCCAGCACAAAATGCGAAACCTGGGTCCAACCTGCCTCGTGACGTTCGATTTCAACCGGCGCATCCAAGGTCGCCGTGAGACCCGGCGCTTCGATCGCCAACGTCGTGATGCGCACACCGCTGAAACCACCTTCGCCCTGCGACTCGATCCGCAGCGGCGGCAGTTCCGTCTCCGGCAGCGGCAGGCCTTCGCCTTGCAGTTGGTAACGAAACGAATTTTCCGTCCAAATCAGTTCCGCGTTGCCTGTCACTGCCGCGTAATAATCGGCCAAGCCGACCACGCCGCCCGAGAGTCGCCAATCCTGCGCCCGCAACTCCGCCGCCGTCGGCCGCCAGTTGCCCGCTTCCGTCCAAGTCGCCTGCCCGAACACAGGTTGCTCGCGCCAGTGTCCGGTCAGTTCCACCCGTGAGTTTTCCGGCTGCAGGGTCGCCGTGGCAGCCGCGTGATGTTTCGTTTCCTCGGCTTTCAACGTCAGCGTGTCGCGACGCCATTCCAGCGTCGATGCCCAGTCCTGCCAGGTCACGGCGTCAACCCGCAGGCGTTCGCCATCGTAATCCGCCGGACCGACCGAAATCGGAGATTTCGTTTCGGCCCAATTCAGTTCGCCCGCGGCGATTTCCACCGGCGGAATCCACGCGGCAATACGATCGTAGGTCGCCACCACTTCCGACCATTCCGGCCGCGGCGTCCGCGGCGACGCCCCGGCGTTTCCCCCCGAAACCTGCAATGTCCATGAACCGATCGTCACGATTTCGGCGCGATTGCGCTGGAGCGCCCAAACAAGCGGGTGCGGCGCTTCAATCCGATCGACCTGCAGCTCCCAACCTTCGCCCCCGAGGCTGACACCGGAAACCGCCCATCGCCCGTATCCAACGGTTTCATACGTCACGAACGTGCCATGGTCGGCCATGGCCTTTCGCAACACCGCGCCCCACCACCACGGCAAGGTGGCGAGGACGATTCCCAGCAACAACGCCAGGTTGAAAAGAACGATGACGATACGCTTCAACACGCGACGAATCGGTTTCGGACCGCTCACCCCGTCGTCAACAGCCCGCAGCGTTCCAGCAGGGCGTTGACATCGGGATCGCGGCCACGGAACCCGCGAAACAGTTCCGCCGGATCGGCGGAGTTGCCGCGGCTGAGGATGTGACGGACGAAATCGGCGCCTGTATCCGGATTAAAAATACCTTCCTGCTTGAACCGCCCGAAGGCATCAGCATCCAGCACCTCCGCCCATTTGTAAGAATAGTAACCGGCGGCGTATCCGGTCGGATCGCTGAACAGGTGGCCGAACCGAAACAGCAGCGGCCGGCCGGCTGGTTCCGTCGGCACCATGGTGTCGGCCACCGCCTCGCTCACCCGTTGCTCCAGCGCCGCTCCGGCCTCGATGTAGGCAGCGGTGTCGGTATGAAGCAAAAGGTCCATCTTGGCGAATTGGATTTGGCGCGTGGTGGCGCAGGCGGAGCGAAAATTGCGTGCCGCCGTCATCTTCTGAAACACATCCTCGGGAATCGGTTCCCCGGTTTCGTGGTGACGCGCGAAGAGATCGAGACTCTCGCGCTCCCAACACCAGTTTTCCATGATCTGCGACGGCAATTCGACGAAGTCCCAGGCCACGTTGACGCCGTTGAGTGACTTGATTTCAACCTCGCCTAGGAGGTGATGCAGCAGATGACCGAATTCGTGAAACACGGTCTCGGCTTCACGATGCGTGAGCAACGCCGGCTTGTCTCCTACCGGCGGAGTCATGTTGCCGAGGATGTAGCCGAGATGGGGCGCGCGCGAACCGTCGGGCTGCGGACCGCCGGTGATCAGATAGCCCATCCAGGCGCCGCCGCGCTTGGATTCACGCGGATGCCAGTCGGCGTAGAACGAACCGAGGTGACGGCCGTCGCGGTCGTGCACATCGTAGAACTTCACTTCCTCGTGCCACACCTCGACCTCGCCCGCTGCGCGCTCGGCGATCTTGAGTCCAAAAACCTTTTCGCTGAGCGCGAACAGGCCGCCGATCACCCGATCCATCGGCAGGTAGGGACGCAGGATTTCGTCATCGAAATCGTAGCGGGCGCGCCGAAGTTTTTCCGCCCAATACGAAACTTCCCACGCCTTCAGACGACCGATGGCTTCGCCGGTTTGTTCGGCGCGATAGGCTTCGAGTTCGGCACATTCCTCGCTGAACGCTTCGGCGGCGCGGCGTTGCAGATCGCCCACAAAATCCAGGGCCTTTTGCCCGCTGCCGGCCATACGCCGGGCCAGCACGTGATCGGCAAAATGCGGCTGCCCGAGCAGTTTCGCCTCTTCATCGCGCAAGGCCAGAATGCGTGGCACCAGCGGACGATTGTCGTGGTTTTCGGTCGTGCCGACCGCGACGGCTGCCGTCCAGACCTGCTGCCGCAACTGATCGTCGTCGGCATACACCATCACCGGTTCCTGCGACGGCATGTGCAGCGTAAAACGCCAGACCGGCTGATCCTTCGTGCCGAGATTCTTCTTCGCCGCCGCCCGCCGCGCGGATTCCTTCGCGTGGGTCGGAATGCCGGCCAGCCGTGCCTCATCCTCGACGATCAGCTCCCACGCGTTGGTCGCATCGAGCACGTTTTCCGAATACTGCTGGGTGAGCTGCGCGAGCTCGCTTTCAATCTGCTCCAGTCGCGCCCGTTTGTCGTCCGGCAAATCAGCGCCGGCCTGACGAAAATCGGCCACGGTTTCGTCAATGAATCGCCGGTGGATGCCGGTGTGCGCTTCGCCGGCCGGCGA
>CBINJL010000178.1:0-6503 GCA_966250925.1 uncultured Opitutus sp.
CGCGCCGCCTACGCGCACGACTTCATCACGTCATTGCCCAATGGATACGACACCGTGGTCGGCGAACGTGGTGCCTCGCTCTCCGGCGGCCAGCGCCAGCGTCTCGCCCTCGCCCGCGCCTTCCTGCGCGACGCGCCGATTCTCATCCTCGACGAGGCCACCAGTGCACTCGACAGCGAAAGCGAGGCCTACATCCAAAAAGCACTGCGCGACCTGGTGGTTGGAAAAACGGTCCTCATCATCGCGCACCGTTTCAGCACCATCCGCGACGCGTCGATGATTCTTGTCTTCGACCGCGGGCGCGTCGCCGCCCAGGGCACGCACGCGGAACTCATCGACGCCAGCCCGCTCTACAAGACCCTCTACGACCGTCAGGCCACCTTGAGCGGAGAATAACTTCCCAGTCGGTGCAAAAATTTGCCCACGAAACACACGAAAAGACACAAAACCGGCATGCGCATTGGCAGGAATTTTCGAAACAGAGGCCATGAAACCCGTTGGAGAAGCTGACATGAATTTTCGTGTCCTTTCGTGTGTTTCGTGGGCCACCTCATCTGACTCCCGTCTCTCCCTATTGTCGTGACCAAGGATCGTGAACCGCCGCATTTCAGCAAACTCGCCGAAGAATTGATCGGCGACCTTCGCGGCGTGCCGTCATCCGAACCGCGGCGCCAGATCAAGCGCCCGACCCAGGCCGCCGCCAGCATCATCGAAGGCCTGGCCAACAAATACGGCCTCGGCCAATCCACCCCCGAGCAATCCTTGCGCGACCGTTGGCCCGAACTCGTCACCCCCACCCTCGCCGCCTATTCGCACGTCGTCGAAGTCAGCAAGAGCGGCTGGCTCGTCGTGATGGTGTCCAACGCAGTGGCCAAACACGAACTCACCAACAACCGCCGCATTTTCCTGCCGCGCATCAAGGCCGTGCCGGGTTGCGCGCACATCAAGGGACTCACTTTTCGCGCCGGATGAACGACCGCCGCCGCGTCATCCGCCGATCCGCCTCGGCTTTCGCAGGGTCTCGGCAATTTTCCTAATCCCGCGCCTGCTGGCCACAATCCGCTTTCCAGCCGCAGGCCGTCCGCTTTGCTGGACCGTTTGGCAACTATGAACGACGCACATTCTCCCCAGCGCTGGCTGCTGCTGACCTCGTCCACCGGGACGGGTCACAATATGCGGGCCGATTCGCTGGGGCACTGGGCGCGCACCACGCTCGGCGACGACCGGGTCGAAATCCGGGTTCAGCACGCCCTCGAAGGCACCCATCGCGTCTACGGTTTTGGCGTCGGCCTCTACAACGTCATCCAACGCCACGCCCCCTGGCTGCATCACGTGTATTTCAACTACCTTGAAATCGCCGGCATGCACCGGAGCGCTTCCCGCATCCTCGGCGCCGACCGGTTCAAGGCCGCCGTGCGCGAGTTTCGCCCGCACCGCGTCATCAGCGTCCACGCCCACACCAACCACGGCTTTTTCGAACTCGCCCGACTCGCCGCCCAGGAAGGCGGATTCGACGCACCGTCCTGCCTGACCTACTGCGGCGAATTGTTCGGCGGCTACGGCTTTTCCCGTCACTGGGCCAACGCCGCCGCCGACGGTTTCATTGGCGCCACCCCGGAAATCTGCGCCGCCGCCCGCGCCATCGGTCTCGTCCGCGAACGCACGTTTCCCGGCGGCTTCCTGCTGCGGCCGCCGTTTTACCAATCCGAGGCGGAGCTGCGCGCCCAGGCCGACGAAATGGCGGCCGAACTTTCGCTGCGTCCCGATGCCTTCACCGTGATGGTCAGCACCGGCCTGGCCGGCGCCAACAACCATCCCCACATCCTCGCCGCCCTCGCCGCCTCCGGCCCCGAGCCGCTGCAGGTGATCATGCTGTGCGGACGCCGCACCGATACCCGCATCAAGCTCAAACGCCTCGCCGAACAGCACCCGCACCTCACCGTGCGCGCCCTCGGCCCGACCGATCCCAACCGCATGGCCGCGCTCAAGTCGCTCGCTTCCGTCGTGATCGCGCGTCCCGGCACCGGCACCACCAGCGAAGCGATCCAGCTCGGCGTGCCCTTGATCCACAACGGCATCGGCGGCATCATGCCGCAGGAATTGATCACCGTGCAGTATTGCAAACAACACCACTGCGCCCTCGTCGCCCGCACCCCGCGCGATATCGCCGCCACCGTGCGCCGCCTGCAACGTGATCCCGCGCTGACCGCCTCGATCCGCAACGGCCTCATCGCCGCCCGTCCCGCCGGCAGACCCCGCGACATCGTGCATTGGATCGCCAACGTTCGCGCCCACGCATGACCGCGTCGTCCGCCGCCGCTTTGCCGTTGCCCGCGCAACAACAACGCCTGCTGGCGCGACTGCATCTCGGCGCCGTCCTGCCCGCCCTGCCCCGGCTCGCGGCGCACGACGACGCATTGCGCACCGCCGCCGCCGGCCGGCGCGATTTGCCGGTGGTTTTCACCGTGCGCGATCTCGGCGCCTTCGCCCTGACCTTCGCCTCCGACGGCACGGTCCGCCATCATCCCGCGCCCGAGCCGCCGCCCGGCGGGGCGTTGCGGCTATGGTATCCCAACGCGGATGCGTTTGTGCGCGGCATGAACCGGCAACCGGCGCTGGTGTTGCCCACCGGCGGCTGGACCCGACTCGGCGAACGCCGTCGGATCGAAGCCGCCGCCGCCCGCTTCGAAACCTTGCTGCGGGCGCCTGAGGTTTCACCGCGACTTTTCGCCTACGGCAATCTCGCCGTCGGTCTCGCCGCCGCCGCCGTGTGGCTGCGGTTTCATCCACAGGGCCCGGCCCACCGCCGCGGTTTGCTGGATGGCGTGATCGTCATCGGCTGTGCGGAATTGCCGGACTCGCTTTGGATCGACACCCGCGATCTGACCACGGGAGGCGGTCCGCCGCGGCGCCCGCCGTTGACCGAAATCACCTTTCGCGACCTCGCCGTCATGCGGGCCGAACTCGCCCACACCCTCGACAGCATGGCCGCGCTCGGCGGTGGCGAGCTGCGCATCCGTGGCCATGCTCCCGTGGCCGAACGCCTCAACCTCGTGCTGGCCGAGGTGGATCGGTTGCTTAACCCCGCCTGACGACGAGAGCCCCGCCATGGAAAATCGTTACGCGCAATCCCACGCCCTCTTCGACCGCGCCCGACGGGTGATTCCCGGCGGCATCTACGGCCACGTCGCGCCCGCCACCACCGTGCCGCGCTTCATGCCGATGTTTGCGCGCGATGGCCAGGGTTGCCGTTACCGCGATCAGGACGGACACGACTACATCGACTTCATGTGCGGCTACGGCCCGATGTTACTCGGGTATCATCATCCCGAGGTCGAAGCCGCCGTCGCCGCCGCCCGTGCCCGCGGCGCCGCCTTTAATCACCCGACGGAATTGACCGTGCAACTGGCCGAGGCGTTGGTCGCGCGCATCGATTTCGCCGCTTGGGCGGTTTTTGCCAAAAACGGCTCCGACCTCACCACCTGGGCCATCCAAGTCGCGCGCGAGCGCACTGGCCGGAGCAAAGTCATCAAGGTCAGCGGCGCCTACCACGGCACGCACGCGTGGTGCTCACCGGGACACGGCGGCATCCTCCCGGCCGATCGCGAACACGTGGTCGAGATTCCGTGGAACGATGTCGCGGCCCTCGAAACCGCCGTGGCGCAACATCGCGACGACGTCGCCGCATTCATCGTCAGTCCGTTCCATCATCCCGCCTTCGCCGACAGCGTGCTGCCGACCCCGGAGTTTGTTGCCGCCGCCCAAACCCTGCGCGAACGCCACGGTGTGGTGCTGGTGCTCGATGACGTCCGTTGTTTTCCGCGGCTGCATCTCGGCGGTTCGCACCTGACCTACGGCTGGCAGCCGGACCTGGCGGTGTATTGCAAGGCCATCGGCAACGGTCAGCCGCTGGCGGCCTGCGTCGGCCGGGCGGAACTGCAAGTCGCCGCCTCGCGGGTGTTTTTGACCGGCAGTTTCTGGCACGACCCCGCGCCGCTCGCCGCCGCGCTCACCGTGCTGGAAATCGCCGACCGTGAAAAAGTGCCCGCGCGCCTGGAGGCGGTCGGCCGGCGTTTTGTGGAGGGATTCCTCGCCCTGGGCCGGCGCCACGGACTCGCGTTGCAGGCCAGTGGACCGTTCGCGTTGCCCTATGTGCGCGTGGCCGACGATCCTGGTTTCCAGCGCATGCAGGATCTGTGTGTGGCCGCGGCTGCCGCCGGGGTTTATCTGCATCCGCATCACAACTGGTTCATGAGTCTGGCCCACACCGAGGTCGAAATCGACGAAGCGCTGACCCGGCTCGACCGCGCGCTGGCCGCGGTCGCCTCCTCCGCGGCATGATCCGAATCGGACTCAATCTCCACCGCGTTACGCCCCACAGCGGCGGCATTCGACCCTATGCCGCCTGGCTGGCGCGACAGGCCAAACACCTTTCGCCCGAATTCCCGCTGACCCTCTTCACCTATCCGGGCAATGGGCCGCTCGACGACTTCGTTGCAAACAACGACCACCTCCGCGTGGTCGCGCTGGAGCACCCGCGCCGCCTGCCCGGCGCCGTCGGCGAACTCGATGTGGTCTACCATATCGGCCGGCAGGAGTATCCCAAACTCAAGATCGCGAGCGTGGCCTTCCTGCCCGACTGCCTCGAACACCATTTCCCGGCCTACTTCTCGGCCAAGGATCTGCGGGCGCGCGCAAAAGAATACCGCACCGCGGGCACCCATTGCGCCCGGATCGTCACGCCTTCCGCCGCCAGCCGTGACGACCTGGTGCGACTCGCCGGCTGCCCGCGCGAGGCGCTGCGCGTCATTCCGCATCCCCCGGTGCTGACGCAGGATTCCGCGCCGTTGCCGCCGGGATTTGATCCCGCTCCCCCATTTCTGCTCTATCCCGCCAACAACTGGCCGCACAAGAATCACGTGCGACTGCTCGAAGCCCTGCGGCTGCTGCGCGCGCGCGGCACCGCGTTGCGACTCGTGATGACCGGCCAGGTCGATCCCCGGTTCAATGCCCCCGCGGCCCTCGCGACCGCGTTCGGATTGGCGGATTCCGCCGTGCATCTCGGTCAGGTCGCCGCGCCGCAACTGCGGGCACTGTATGCGCGGGCCACCGCCTTGGTGTTTCCCAGCCGGCACGAAGGATTCGGGTTGCCGTTGCTGGAGGCCTTCGAAAGCGATTTGCCAGTGGCCTGCGCCGAGGCCGGCAGCCTGCCGGAAGTGGCCGACGGCGGCGCGCTGCTGTTCGATCCCAACGACCCGGACGCGATCGCGACGGCATTGGCGCGGATCACCAGCGACACCGCGTTGCGGCGCGAACTCGTCACCTGCGGTCGCGCGCGGCTCGCCGCTTTCGCACCGGAAAGCATTGCCCACGCGCATCGCACCCTGCTGGAGGAAGCCGCCCGTGACTGAGTCGTGCCAGGTCACCTTCATCATACCCTCCTACAATCAGGGGCGGTTTATCGGCGCGTGCCTCGATTCCATCGCCGCGCAGCGCCTGCCCCGGGAAACCGTTGAAGTCCTCGTCATTGACGGCGGCAGCACCGATGAAACCGCCGCCGTGGTGCAGGCGCACCCGCTGCGCCCCGACTGGCACAGTGAACTCGACCGCGGCCAGGCCCACGCGGTCAACAAGGGCCTCGCCCGCGCCCGGGGCGAGGTGATCGCCTGGATCAATTCCGACGACACCTACCATCCCGACGTATTTACCCGGGCCTTGCGCCACTTTGACGACGATCCGGAACTGCTGGTGCTCTATGGCAACGCCGATCACACCGACGCCTCAGGCGCATTTGTGCGGCCCTATGGCGTCGAACCGTGGGACTACGACCGGCTGCTCGACCGCTGTATTCTTTGCCAGCCCGCCACCCTCTTTCGTCGACGGCTCTACGACCAATGCGGCGGTTTGAACGAGAATTTTCACGTCGGCGTCGATCTGGAATACTGGCTGCGGATCGGACGCCTCACAACCCCACGACACACCGACCTGCTGATCGCCTCCTCCCGACTCTGGGCCTCGACCAAGTCGTCCCTGCAGCAATTCGAAATGCAGGAGGAAGCCCTGCGGCTCGGCTTCCTCTACGGTGACCGTTGGTCGCACCGCCGCGCCATGGGTGTGGCCGAAAATTACGCGCTGCTGCGGCACCCGCGCCTGCTCTCCCGCCAACCGCCTCGCCGCTGGCTGCTGCACCTCTACCGCACGGCCTACCTGTGGCGCTTGCGACGCCGGCTGCGCACGGTGGATCGGGAGGCTTGCTGGACCGCCCCGCTGCTCGCCAAGCCCACAGCTGATTAATAGGATTTTACAGAAGCCAACAAAGGTAACAAAGAATCCCGCAACCCTATAGTATCCAATCACTTGGTTGGCTTCGTTACCTTCTATTAAAAATTCGAATGCTTGAGGACGCCGGTATCGGCGATGTTGGAGGTGTAGATGAGAAGCCAAGGGCAATTGGCTTAAAAGTGGGACTTTTCTGGCATTGCGGTTGCTCCCTCGGAGACATC
>CBINJL010000179.1:0-6496 GCA_966250925.1 uncultured Opitutus sp.
TCGCCGCATTGTTTGCCGGCACCACCTGGCGCAATTTCACCCACGCCAATCTCAACACCTCCAGCCCCCGGATGAGCCACCTCGTCAATCCGGGAATGAGCGGACGCCTCTAGACGTGACCCACTCCGTCACGCCAACACCTTCGCCATGTCCTTGGCAAAGTAGGTCAGGATGAGGTCCGCTCCGGCGCGTTTGATCGCGAGCAGCGACTCGTGGCGGATCTTCGCCAAGTCGAGCCAGCCGAGTCGGGCCGCGGCTTGGATCTGGGCATACTCACCCGAGACCTGATACGCCGCCACCGGCTTTCCGGTCTGTTCGCGCACGTCGCGGATGATGTCGAGATACGCGCCGGCCGGTTTGACCATGATGAAGTCGGCGCCTTCGTCCTCATCGAGCGCGGCTTCATTGAGCGCCTGACGCCGATTGGCCGGATCGAGTTGATAGGTCGCTTTGCTGAGCAAGCGCGTGCCCGCCGCCTGCGCGCTGCCGACCGCTTCGCGAAACGGTCCGTAATACGCCGAATTGAATTTCGCCGAATACGCCATGATCGCGGTGTTGGCAAAATCGTTGGCATCGAGCTCTTCGCGGATCGCACCGATGCGGCCGTCCATCATGTCGGACGGCGCCACGATATCGACTCCGGCGCGCGCCTGCAGCACCGCCATCTCGGCCAGGATCGCCACCGTGCGGTCGTTGTCCACGTCGTCGCGAGCCGCGGTCAGGACGCCGTCATGACCATGCGACGTGTAGGGATCGAGCGCGACGTCGGTGATGACGGTCATTTCGGGCAACGCTTTCTTCACCGCCCGCACCGCCCGCAGAATCAAGCCGTCTTCATCAAGCGCGCCAGTGCCTTCGGCGTCCTTGAATTTCGGATCGAGTTTCGGAAACAACGCCACCGCCGGCACGCCGAGTTTGTGCAGCACCCGGCACTCCTTCACCAGGTCCTTCACGTTGAAGCGAAACACGCCCGGCATCGACGCAATCTCCTCGGGCGCATCCTTTCCCTCGACGACAAAGAGCGGCGCGATGAAGTCGGCCGGCCGGAGCACGGTTTCCTGCACCATCGCGCGCAAACCGGCAGTGCGACGGAGACGACGCGGACGTTCGACGAGATCGAGGCGAGTTTCAAAAGACATGCGAGACACCGATGACACAGCCCACCGCCGACCGCCACCCCAATCCGAGTGTAACCATTATGGTGACATTTTCGGCGCGGCGGCGGCGGTAGCGGACAACAGGGCGATGGCGAGGCGCGGGCCGCGGCCGTCGGGTTGGCCGGCGTAGAGTGCCGTGATACCAGCCAGCGTGGTAAGCGGTGCGTAGGCGCGGCCGGCGACCAACTCCGTCCGCAGGACCGTGGCACCGTTGATGTCGACGCCGAGTGGGATGATGTAACGGCCGGGCGAGTCCGGAACGCGGCGCAGACGAAAGCCGTCGAAATGAAAATTGGTCGAAAGCTCGCCGAGCGATTTGATCACTTTCCACCACGGCACGTCGACCACCTCGAAGAGGATTTCCTTCAGTCCTGGCGTCTGGGCGGCGATGTTGAAAAACGCCATCAGCGCCGGCATCGCGCCGACCACGGATTTTTCCAGCTCTTCGGTCAGACCGCGCTCCGCCAGCAGTTGTCGGTTGGCCGCCGTATCCTCCGCACCGAACTCCGTATTTCGCGCTTCCAACCCGAGGCGACCGGTTTCGGCATCGGCGAGATTCAGGATCGCCTCGGCCGCCTGATCCAGGCCGAGGCCGAGATACTCGCCGTTGACCACGAAACGCGCCCGGCGCGTCTTGGCGCGATCCGCCGCCCGGACGGGGTTCTTTTCGCTCAATTTTAGCGGCCCCGCCACCCAGACTTCAACCGCCACGGGATCGAAGCCGAAGGTAAACGACCTGCCCGTCGAGGTGTGCAACGTCATCTGCTGCGGTGGATTTTCGGCCAGATTGGTCCGTTCCTCTTCGCTCAGCACGGCCACCTGAAAATCGACCAGCCACTGCTCAACCGTGTCGCCATCACGCAGCGATACCAGCACGACCGCGCGATCACCCGGCAGGACTCGTTGACGCTCCAGCACCTGATCAATGCCAGTCAGCGGCACGTCACTGCGCCGAGCCACCTCCAGCAACGCCGCGCCGGGAGCAAAGACTTCGTGCGGCGGATAAATCGGTTCGTTTTGCGCTTCCGCCGCATCGACCTCTCCTGCGAACAAAACTACGGCACAGACCCCAACGATTTGCAAAATGCGTCGCATACCGAAATGAGACGCACACCGCGCGCCGATGTTCAATCCTCCCGCCGTGGCCTGCCCCGAGGAACTGCGCCGGTGCCACACCGCCACCACACGCCGCGTCCTCCACCCACGTTTTGATTTTTCGTGTGTTTCATGGCTTTCGTGTTTTTTCCTCCCGTTGTCCATGGCCCTGCAGCTCCACGATTCCCTCTCCCGCACCGTGAAGTCCGTCGCTCCGTCGCATCCCGACGGGGTTTATCGCTTCTACAACTGCGGCCCGACGGTTTACGCCCCCGCCCACATCGGCAATTTCCGCACCTTCGTGGTCAACGACCTGATCCGCCGCCTGCTCGAACTCGAGTTCGGCGCCGACAAGGTGAAGCACGTCCGCAACCTCACCGACGTCGACGACAAGACCATCCGCCGCGCCCGCGACGAAGGCCGCTCGCTCGGCGACGTCACCCGGCAATGGACCGAAAAATTCCACGCCGACTGCGCCGCCCTCGGCTGCCTGCCGCCGCACGTCGAACCGGCCGCGACCACCCACATCGCCGAGCAGGTCAACATGATCGAGGTCCTGATGCAGAAGGGCCACGCCTACCGCGCCGCCGACGGGTCGGTCTATTTCAAGGTGTCGTCGTTTGATGGATACGGCGCGCTTTCCCGCGTGAAGGAACGCGAGCTCAAACCCGGTTCCGCACACGAAGCCGGCAACACCGGCACCAAGGACACCACCCGCGTCGATTCCGACGAAAAGGAGGACGGCACCGACTTCGCCTTGTGGAAGGCCTGGAAACCCGAGGACGGCGACGTCAAATGGGACGGTCCCGCCGATGCCGCCTCCGGTCGCCCCGGCTGGCACATCGAATGCAGCGCCATGGCCAAAAAACACCTCGACGCCACCATCGATCTGCACACCGGCGGCGTCGACCTGCTCTTCCCTCACCACGAAAACGAGATCGCGCAAAGCGAGTGCTGCAACGGCCAGACGTTTGCCCACCACTGGTATCACAGCGAACACCTGCTGGTGGACGGCAAAAAGATGAGCAAGTCGCTGGGCAATCTCTACACACTCGACCAGCTCCGCGAAATGGGTCACGCGCCCATGGCCCTCCGCTACGCCCTCCTCGCCGGCCATCCGCGCAAGCAGCTCAACTTCACCCTCGATTCGCTGGGCGCCGCCAAAAAAGCGCTCAACACGCTGCGCGGCTTCCGCGCCAAATTCGGCGCTCAATCCGGCGATCCGGAAAAATTCGCTCCGGTGCTGACCGCGCTCAGCGACGATCTCAACACGCCCGCCGCGCTCGGCGCGTTGTTCAGTCTGGTCAACCTGGGCGCCGAAGGTGTCGACGCCGCCACCTTCGATCGCGTGCTGTTTGCCTTCGGCTTTGATCTCAGCGAACCCGAGCAACCCGCCGCCGCCGTCCCCGCCGACGTCGCCGCTCTGGCCGAAAAACGCTGGGCCGCCAAGCAGGCGAGGGACTGGCCCGCCGCCGACGCCCTGCGCGGCGAAATCGCCGCCGCCGGCTGGACGATGAAGGACCGCAAGGACGGCTACGACCTCGAACCCGCCAAGTAATCCTCCCCGCCCCGGCATTGGCCCACGGAATACACGGACTACTCGGAAGCCTTTTGCCTCCGCGTTTTTCCTTTCCGTGTCGTCCGTGTGTTCCGTGGGCATAAAAAGAGCGTGCCACCGCCTCCCGATCCGTGGTTAAACGACCGTTCTCTCTCATAACGGGCCGGCATCCGTAGGCCGGACCACAACCCAACACCGCCATGTCCATGACTCCGCTCGAAGAAATGCGCCACTCGTGCTCCCACGTGCTGGCCACCGCCGTCCTGCGCCTCTTCCCCGAGGCCAAGCTCGACATCGGTCCGCCCACCGACACCGGGTTTTATTACGACTTCGACCTGGAGCACAAATTCACCTCCGACGACCTCGTGCGCATCGAGGAAGAGATGGGCAAGGTCATCAAGGAGAACCAGGCCTTCCGCCGCCGCGAAGTTTCCCGCGAGGAAGCCATCGCGATCATCAAGTCGCGCGGCCAGGAACGTTACAAACTCGGCCGTCTCGACGACATTCCCGCCGACGAAGCGGTTTCGTTCTACGAAAACGGCGAGTTCATGGATCTGTGCGCCGGCACCCACGTGCGCTACAGCAAGCAGATCAAGGCCTTCAAACTGCTCTCCATTGCCGGCGCCTACCATCGCGGCGACGAGAAAAACAAGCAGCTCCAGCGCATCTACGGCACCGCCTTCCCGTCGAAGGAAGAACTCGCCCAATACCTCGAACGCCTCGAACAGGCCAAGGCCCGCGACCACCGCAAGATCGGCAAGGATCTGAAACTCTTCGTCATCGACGAAGATGTCGGCCAGGGCCTCATCCTCTGGACGCCGGCCGGCGCCATCATCCGCCAGGAGTTGCAGACCTTCATCGGCGACGAACTGCGCAAACAGGGCTACCATCAGGTCTTCACGCCGCACATCGGCAAACTCTCGCTCTACAAGACCTCGGGCCACTTTCCCTATTACAAGGAGTCGCAATTCCCCGCCATCCCCGAACCCGATGATCTGGAACGCGTCGCCACCGAAGGCTGTGCCTGCGCCGAACTCACGGCCCGTCTCGAAGCAGTCTCGCCGCATTTTGCCAACGAGATCAACCGGCGCACCGGCCGCGAAACCATCGGCGCCGAGCGCACGATGGACCCGACCAAGCTGCTCGACGGCTTCATGCTGAAGCCGATGAACTGCCCGCATCACATCAAAATCTTCGCCTCGCAGCCGCACTCCTACCGCGACCTGCCGCTGCGTCTGGCGGAGTTCGGCACTGTTTACCGTTGGGAACAGTCCGGCGAGCTCAACGGCATGACCCGCGTGCGCGGTTTCACCCAGGACGACGCCCACCTCTTCTGCACCGAGGATCAGGTCGCGGCCGAAGTCCAAGGCTGCCTTTCGCTGGTCAAGATCGTGCTCACCACGCTCGGCATGTCCGACTACCGCGTGCGCGTCGGCCTGCGCGACCCCGATTCCGACAAATACGCCGGCGAGGCGGCGGTCTGGGACAAGGCCGAGGAAGCCTGTCGCAACGCCGCCAAGACTCTCGGCGTGCCCTTTACCGAGGAACCCGGCGAAGCCGCCTTCTACGGCCCGAAGATCGACTTCGTGGTCAAGGACGTCATCGGGCGCGAATGGCAGCTCGGCACCGTGCAGGTCGACTACAACCTGCCCGTGCGTTTCGACCTCAGCTACATCGGCCCGGACAACCAGGCGCATCGCCCGGTGATGATTCACCGCGCGCCCTTCGGTTCGATGGAGCGCTTCTGCGGCGTGCTCATCGAGCATTTCGGCGGCGACTTCCCGGTCTGGCTCGCGCCCGAGCAGGTGCGCCTGCTGCCGATCAGCGAAAAGGTCATGGACTACGGCCGGGAACTGCTGGCCGAGCTCAAGGCCGCCGGTGTGCGCGCCGTGCTCGACGAGCACAGCGACAAACTAGGTGCCAAGATCCGCCGCGCCGAACTGGACAAAGTGCCGCACACGCTCGTGCTCGGCGCCAAGGAAGCCGAAGTGCGCGCCGTCAGCGTGCGCACGCGCGGCGCCGGCGACCGCGGCACGCAGCCCTTCGCCGACTACCTTGCGGCCTTGAAGCAGGAAATCGCCACCCGCGCCCTGCCGGTGAAGGTGGAAAAAAGCGCGGGCTGAAGCACCGTGCTACGGAGTGCGGTGCGTCAGCCCGCACTCCCCTGCCTCTCAGCGTCCACCGGCTCCGTTCCGCATGCCGATCACCCACGAACGCTGGCGCGACCGTCTCCCGCACTGGGAGGTCGCCCAGCGGCCGCATTTCGTCACCATCCGTTGCTCCGGATCATTGCCAAACGAAGCGCGCCAACGCGTGCAGGAAATCCAGCGCACGCTTCAGTCAATCCCTGCCGCAGACGCCGATTTTGCCCGCCTCCAACGGCAGTATTTCCTGACCTGCGAAAAGTATCTCGACGCGCCAGCCCGCGATACATTTTGCCCATTTCGAAACCCGGATGCCGCGCAGGCGGTGTTCGCGGAACTCCAGCGCGTCATCGAGCAGGGCTGGCGGGCAACGCACGCCGTCGTAATGCCCAATCATCTGCATGCCTTGCTGGAGCCTGCCGACGCGGAGCCCGAATCTCTGCGTGAAACCATCCAACGCTTCAAAGGTCGCACGGCCCGGGAAACCAATCGTGTCCTCAGTCGCAGCGGACCACTTTGGCAACGCGACTGGTTCGATCGTT
>CBINJL010000180.1:0-6444 GCA_966250925.1 uncultured Opitutus sp.
CCGCGAAGCGATGGGCGCCGCGGTGCCGCTGGTCGGCGCGCTGCGCAAGCTGGCGGCGAAAAACCTGAGCAACCTCACGCCCCACCGTTGGTTCAGCGGGTTTTATTATTCGCACCCGACGCTGGTGGAGCGTGAGCGTGCGCTGGCGGCGGGCAATCCCGGGGCGTGATGCGTGGGATGCGCGGAGTCCGGCTCGGCTGGAGACTGGTCGGGGCAATCCTGCTCGGACTGATCGCGAAAACGCAGGCCGAAAACGGACCGCCGCAGGCGCCATCGCGGTTGTCGATCGCGACCTACAACCTCGCCAACTACAACCTGACCGACCGCACCATCGAAGGCGCGTTTCTCACCCAGTATCCCAAGCCGGAACGCGAGAAAGCGGCCCTGCGCCGGGTGTTACGGGAACTTGATGCCGACGTGCTGGCCCTGCAGGAAATTGGCGGAGAACCGTTCCTGCGCGAACTGCGGCGCGACCTGCGCTCGGAGGGGCTCGACTACGCGCATGGCACGGTGTTGGCCGCGGCCGATCCGGCGCGTCGCGTGGCGGTGTTGAGTCGGCTGCCACTGGCGCGGGTGATCGAACACACCGACCTGGAGTTTGCGTATTTCGAAGGTCGCGAACGGGTGAAGCGAGGTCTGCTCGAAGTGCACATAAACACATCCGCCGGCGAGTTGGCGCTGTTTGTGGTGCACCTGAAAAGCAAGTGGACGGAACGACGCGACGATCCCGAGGCGGAGCTGCGGCGGGATCGTGAAGCGACGCTCGTGCGGGACCGGATTCTGACGCAGTTTCCTGAGCCGGCGACGGCGCGTTTTGTGATCGCGGGCGATCTCAATGCCGGGCCGACCGAACGGGCGTATCGCGCCTTAACCGAACGTGGTCCGCTGCAGGTGAGCGCCGCGGTGCCGGCGATGGATTCGCGCGGCGAAACCTGGACGCATCGGTATCGTCGGGCGGACCTCTATTCGCGGGTGGATTTTATTCTCGTCTCGCCCGGACTGTTGCCCGCGGTCGTGGGCGGTGCGGGGCAGATTCTGGACACGCCGTCCGTTCCGCGGGCCAGCGATCACCGTCCGGTGAAGGTGGAGTTGGAATTCGCGGCGGGGCCGGAATCGTAAGTGGGCGTGGAGTTGTTGAACTTTCGTTAAACTCGTCTGGGCCCGTTCGAATTCGAGAACGAGAACGATTACGAGAATGAGAACGATTGCCAACGTAGGATCGTCGCTCGCCGGCGACCGCGGCGGTGGAGATGGACGCCTGGCGGCGTCAGAGAAAGAGTAAGATTAAGAAGAAAGAGAAAGAAAGTATCCCAACTCGGCGGAGCCGGAACCCCAAAGCCCCCAATCTTTCTGTCGTCCTGGAAACCGGAAGGCAGTCACTTACCGAATTATCGTCGCAAGCATGATCGATGTTCGCAGGTGAGGGACTAATCCGGCGTATCTGGATGCACCCGCGACCTACCGGCAGGACTCCCGACCCGCCCACACGACACCACTCCGCCGCAATCCACGCTTTCCCTTCCGGCTCAAGCGCGGCTACCCACTCCGCCCGCCCGCACACCCCGCCCGCACCGCGTAGCCGCGTTGGAGCACAGCGACAACGTGGCCCCGCCTGCCTCTCCGTTCTCCGGCTTCTCCCTCCACTACGCACCCAGCCCGGCGGAGCCCCCAACCTCAGAACCTCGAACCTTGGTGTCGGCCGCGAAACAGGGAGGCGGTCACATACCGAATTATCGTCGCCAATAGGATCGTGCTCACAGGTGAGGAGCTATTTTCCATTACTGTCTTTCTTTGCGCGCTTTGCGCCCCTTCGAGGGCTTTGCGTTAAACATCAATTACGGAACATAGGTTGATGGACCCGCGTGGAGGCGCGGGCTGCGCTGACCCACCGGCACAAAAAAAACCGCCGAACCCTTGCGGGCGGCGGTTAATTGAAGCGGAAGAAAAAACGAAATGCGCTGAACGAACGCTTCAGGCTTAGTTCACCGTGACGGGCACGGTCACTTCGCCGCCGCCGAAACCGGTGAGGTAGAGGCTGCCGGAGCCGGGCAGGCCGCCTTGCACCGGCACCGTGACGGTGGAGCTGCCGGCCGGGACGACCACCTCGGGCATGATCACGCTGTCCGGCACATCGGTGGTGATGTCGAGCAGGAGACCGCCGGCGGGCGCCGCCTGGGGCAGGGTGAAGGTGATGTTTTGGGTCTGGCCTTGCGACAGCATGAGCGAAGACGGGCTCACCTGCATCGAAAGGCCGTCGACGCGGAAGGTGCCGACCGGCTGGCTCCCGGCGGGATTGTTGACCGCCACCTGGTAATTGCGGCCGGGAGGCACGGCGGGAACGAAGAAGCTGATCGCGTTGGACGAGTCGAAGACCGTGCGGGTGGGCTGGCCGTCAAACGTCACCGTGTCCTGCGCGGTAAAACCCTGGCCGACGATACCGATGCGGGCGCCGACCGGGCCGCGATTGGAAATCATGGAGAGCACGAGGCGCCCCTTGAGCTGGGCCTTGAGCACGCCGGTGTAAGCTTCACGGGCGGTGATTTCACCGCCGTATTTCACGTCGAACGTGGCGAGGTAGTAGTAGGAAACCTCGGTGCGGCCGGACGGAATCTGGTAGTCGAATTCGTAGAGATCGTTGCCCAGCGGGCTGGACGCCATGGTGTAGATCTTGCCGTCGATCACGATCTGCGGATTGAGGGTGCCGTCGACGTAGCCGCGCACCTTCGGTTTGATGCGGGCCGAGAACGTGTAGATCTGCGAGGGATTCTCCGGCAGGGTGGACGGGGTGAGATTGGTGATGGCCATCTCCTCGCAGCCGGCGAAGAACAGCAGCGCCATCACGGCGGCAAGCCCTCTCCAGATTCGACTCGCGTGGGGGATGCGGTTTTTTTGCATGAGCTTTCGCATGAAGATTGGGTCGATACGCAACATAATCACCGGACCTTGGCAATGAGCGAAATGTTCGCAGCCGAGTCAGGAAAAAGTGTGCACACCGGAGGCACGGTTTCAGGGAATGGCAAGCCCTTGGGACTCTATGTGCATGTGCCGTTTTGCGCGAGCACGTGCGATTTCTGCGCCTTCTATCAGACTGCGCCGACGGCGGCGGGGGTGGAGGATTTTTTCACCGGCATCGCGGCGGAAATGAATCTCGCGCCGGCTGCGCGTCCGCTCTCGACGGTGTTCTGGGGCGGGGGCACGCCGGGACTGCTGGCCCCGGCCGACATCGGGCGACTCGGGCAACTGGTGCGCGATTTCAACGGCGGGGCGCTGCCGGAGGAATGGACGGTGGAAATGGCGCCGGCATCGGTGACGCCGCAGCGGTTGGAGGCGTTGCGCGAGATCGGCGTGACGCGCATCTCGATGGGCGCGCAGAGTTTTGCACCTGATTTGCTGGAAGCCTTGGGTCGTCAACATACGCGCGAACAAATCTTTCGCGCCTATGACCGCATTCGGGCTGCCGGGTTCGCGAGTGTGAACCTCGACCTGATGTTTGCGCTGCCGGGGCAGGACGAGGCAGCCTGGCTGGCCGATCTCGACCAGGCGCTGGCGCTGGCGCCTGATCACCTCTCGACCTACTGCCTGACTTTTGAGGAAGACACGAAACTCTGGATCAAGTTGTCGGAAGGAAAAGTGAAGCTCGACCCGGACCGCGAGGCGCGCCTTTACGAGAATACCTGGGAGCGGCTGGCCGCGGCGGGATTTGCCCAATACGAAGTGGCCAACTTTGCCCGGCCGGGCCACGTCTGTCGCCACAATCTCAATACGTGGCACATGCACGAGTGGATCGGTCTCGGCCCCTCGGCGGCGTCGCAGCACGACGGCTGGCGCGGGGGCAATCCCTCCGATCTGGCGCAATGGCGGGCGGAGGTGGCGCGGGGCGAGCGCATGACGGCGGACCGGGTGCGATTGACGCCGGAGCTGCTGGCCGAGGACGCGTTGATCTTTGGCCTGCGGCTCACCGCCGGTGTGGATGCTGCCGCCTTGGAATCACGTTTCCCGTCCGCCGGTTGGCCGGCAGCGCACGCAGAGCTGGAGCGGCTGGTGGGAGAAGGCCTGGCGGAACGCGCCGGCGCGCAGGTGCGCCTCACCGTGCGCGGCCGATTGGTCGCCGATGCGATCGGCGCCGATCTGATGGAAGCGATGGACCTCACGGTTTGATGCCGATGCCCGCATTAGACCAAAGCATTACACCAAGCCCGCAAAGATCGCAGAGTGACGAAATCCCAGCGCTTTGCGCCCTCCGCGCCCTTGGCGACTTTGCGTTGAAACTCTGACTTCCTGATCTCGCGGCGTCAGGCCGTCGCTTCCGGAGCCGTGGTTTCCTTTTCGCTGCGCGGAAACGGTGCGAACCACGCGACCACCAGCGACGGGATGGCGGCGAAGCAGACCACGATGAAGAACGTGCGGTAGCCGAGCGAATCAGCCAGCGGTCCGGAAATCGCCTGCGTGGGCACGAGCACGAGATTCATCAACGCAGTGCAGAACGCGTAGTGCGTCATGTGATATTTGCCCGGCGAGATCTGCTGCATCATGTAGAGCATGTTGGCGACGAACCCGAAGCTGTAGCCGAACTTCTCAATCGTGACCAAGGTGGCGATGGTGCCGAACGACAGCGGCGCGTCGGGACTCACCGCCTGGCTGAGATAAACGAAGCACAGGTTCGGCACGTTGACGCAGAGCGCCATGAAGAAGAGCGAACGCTTGAGGCCGCAGCGGGCGATGAACAGTCCACCGAGCAAGCCGCCAGCGAGACTGACGGTGATGGAGATCAGACCGTCGATCATGCCCTTTTCCTTGAGCGTCAGCCCGAGTCCGCCGTCTTCCAACGGGGCCTGCAGGAACAGCGGCGCTTCGATCAGAAGCAACCCTTCGGCGCTGCGGAAAAGAAACACAAAGGCGAGCATGCCCCAGATCTTTTCCTTTTTGAAAAAGGCCACCACGGAAGTGACGAACGATTCCATCACGGCGCGGCCACTGTGCGGGCGATCTCCGACGCTGCCGCGCGGCAGCACGAACAGGTGGTATACCCCGAGTAGCGCCATCGTGGCCGCACTCAAACCGATGGCCCAGCTCCACGCCTGCTTGGGACTGTAGCCGTGATCTTCCTGCAACGTCCCCGCGACCCAGACAATGGCGGCGACGGCGAATAGACGGCCGACGTTCCAGAAGACACCTTGCACGCCGATGAAGGCGGCTTGGGTCTTTTTATCGAGCGACGTCAGGTATATGCCGTCGGCGGTGATGTCCTGGGTGGACGACGAAAACGCCAGCACCCACATCATCGCGATCACGATCTGGAAGTAGTTGGGCAGCGGCAGGGCGAGCGCGATGCCGACCAGCAGCGCCGCGAGCAGAAACTCCATCGTGAGCACCCAGAATCGCTTGGTGCGATACATGTCGAGAAACGCGGCCCACAGCGGTTTGAGCGACCAGGCGATGCCGATCGACGCGGTCGCCAGCGTGATCTGGCTATCGGAATGGCCGAGGTCCTTGAACATCGTGCCGGCCACCCAGATGACCATCGCAAAGGGAATGCCTTCGGCGAAATACAACGACGGCACCCAGACGGACGGGTGCGGGACTTTTTTGGGACCGGAGATCATGGGGCAAAGATCGAGTCGAAGACGGAAGCGGGAACGGGGCAGGGAAAGAGCCGATGCAATGACGCGATGGCGGAGCGGGAGCAAGCGCGCCGCTGCGCGATCAGTTTAATGTAATGCAGGTGATCGATGTAGTGCAGGTAATGCAGCGCGGGTTTGCCAACGATGCGCGCGCTCTTGAGGCTGGTTGACATGGTTCGATTGCCGCAGTTTGGCCGCAAACTTCTCCTGGTTTTGTCCACGTTGTCCGTCCTGGCGACGACGCTGGGCGCGCAGTCCACGTCCTATCCGCGACGGCTGCAACTGGCCTGGCCCACGGCCAATCCGGCTTATGCCAATCGTGAACCGCTGAGCGCCTTTATCCAGCCGACCGTTTCGGGCGAAGTCGAATCGGGCCTCTTCGGCTGCGTGCGCACGAGCGGACGGCAGTTTCACGAAGCGCTCGATCTCATGCCGCTGCATCGTGATGCCCGCGGCGAACCGACGGATGAAGTCTTTGCCGTGCTGGGCGGCGTGGTGCGGCACGTCAACGCGGTGGCGGGGCGCAGCAGCTACGGCCGTTACGTGGTGATCGAACACGTGGATGCGGCGCTGCCGGTCTACACACTCTACGCTCATCTCGCCTCGATCGACGACGCCATCGTGCCCGGCGCAGCCGTCAGCACCGCGCAGGTGCTCGGCATCATGGGCCGCAGTGCCGGCGGCTACACCATCCCGCGCGAGCGGGCGCACGTGCATTTTGAAATCGGCCTGCAGCTCACCGACGATTTCCAGGACTGGTATGATTGGAAACGCTTCGGCAGCAAAAACACCCACGGTCTGTGGAACGGCATGAACCTTGTCG
>CBINJL010000181.1:0-6425 GCA_966250925.1 uncultured Opitutus sp.
AGCCGGGTAGTAGGACTCATACCACTTCTTCTGGGCGTCGCTGCCGGCGTAGTCCTTGAGGGCCTGCTCGCTCTTGAATTCCATCACGAAGGCCGATTCGCGATTGCCCTGGGCCTTGATGCACTTGGTCCACACGCGGGTGATGCCGTCATACTCCTTGGCCAGCGCGTGCACGCCGTCGAGGGCGGCCTTGATCTGGTCCTCGGTGGCGCCTTCTTTCCAGGAAACGGTGACCACGTGGATGACGGACTTCGGCGCCATGGACTCGTCGCCGGCCGTGGCGGTGGACGCCGCAAACGCGAGCGCGAGGAGGGTGAAGAGGGAAACGATGGTTTTTTTCATGTTCAGGATAACGGGCTGAATTAGCGCACGTGTCACCGGTGGCAGCGTGGACGCCGCCTCGAAACCGGCCACGAACGTCTCCGCAGCAGAACGACCGCCGCGGAAAGGCGCAAGCTGACCCGGTCGGCCCGAAAAGAAAAGTTGCCTGCGTCGTTTGACCGCCCGCGTTCCGCTCTTCCGTTAACCGTTCCCCTTCCCTTCCCGGGTGCTAATGTTGGATCGGCAGTTTCGGGAATAGTTTTCGTCAATCTTTCTCCCGCTTCCTTACAAACGCCCCTTTCGCGTTGAGTTCCCCTGCCATGCGCCGTCGCTCCGATACCCCTTCCCTTGCCCGCATCGCCGAAGAAGCCGGCGTCTCCCGTGCCGCCGTGTCCATGGCGCTGCGGCATCATCCGCGCATTCCCGCCGCCACCCGCGATCGCATCGAGGCCATCGCCAAACGCCTGGGCTGGAAACCGAACCCGTTGCTGGCCGAGGCCATGAGCGCCATCCGCGCCGGCCAACCGCCGGCCGATCGTGTCACGCTGGCCTGGATCACCACCTTTCCCGAACGCGAAGGCTGGCGCAAAATTCACTTTTTCTCCCGCGTCCACGACGGCGCCCAGGCCCGCGCCGCCCGCGCCGGCTACAAACTCGAGCACTTCTGGCTCGGTGAAGCCCGGGGCAACGTTTCCCGTCTGAGCGACATTCTTTATAATCGCGGCATCAGCGGCGTCATCGTCGCGCCAATGGCCGAGCCCGGCCCGCTGAATCTCGCCTGGCAACACTTCGCCGCCGCTACCATCGGGTTTTCGGTGACCGCCCCGCGCCTCCATCGCGTGACCGATAATCACACCGCCTCCGTGCGGGTCGGCGTCACCCGCCTGCGCGGCGCCGGATTCAAACGCATCGGATTCGCCATTTCGGGCAATTTCGACCGGCGGGTGAACGGCCTCTGGACCGCCGGTTTCCTGTGGCAGACGCATGAGGACGGCGGCCTCGATCCCGCGCTCCTGCACCGGCCCGACGAACTCGATGAGACGGTGTTCATCCGCTGGGTGCGCCAAACCAAACCCGACGCCATTCTCAGCGTCGATCGTCGCATCCCCGACTGGCTGGCCGGCGCCGGCATGCGCGCCCCACGCGACATCGCTTACGTCAACCTCGATATCGCGGCCCCCGACGGCAAGATCGCCGGCGTTTATCAGGACCCCGAAAGCATCGGTGCGTGCTGCGTCGACATGGTGGCCGGTCAACTCCTGCGCCACGAGCGCGGCCTGCCCGCCACGCCCCGCACCACCATCATCGACGGCCGCTGGTGCGACGGCGCTTCCGCCCCGCCCTGCCCGCCCGAAAGCGAGGCCGCCCGCGAGGCCGATCGCCTCCTTTGCAACCGCGGCCAAGTCCCCGAACTGCTGCCAAGCTCGTTTGATTGAGCCCAAATTCCGCCGGTAAACCACAGGTCACAGCGTGAGATTTCACCTACTGGGTGAGCGCCCGCGGAGTTGTTGCTATTTCCCTACCGCCTTTCTTGGCGGGCTTTGCGGTCTCCGCGATCTTTGCGTTAAACATCAATTCGCAATATAGGTTAAGTCGGCTTCCGTGGGCCAATCGGAAGCCCGGCTCCTCTTCCCGCAACCTTGCCTCCCGCCCGCATCGTGGTCTGCTCGGATCCATGTTCGACGACGACGATGCGCCCGCTTGGAAACCCGCCCTCGACGCCATCACCGGCGCCCGCCACGGCGGCCGGATCACCGGCATTCTGGATCAGTTGAAAGCCCTCGACGCGGAATATCCCAACGTCGCCGAGATCGCCCACCAACTCGCCTGGACCCTCGAATCCGAAGGCCGCGAGACCGAAGCGCGGCCGCACTACGAACGCGCCATCAGCCTCGGCCTGCCGCCCAACGAACAAAGCGGCGCGCTCATCGGTCTGGCCAATTGCCTGCGCTCCAGCGGTGAGATCGACGCCGCCGCCCGCACCCTTGAATCCGGCCAACATCAGTTCCCTGACTTGCCGGAATTCGATGCCCACCTCGCGCTCGTGCGCCACGATCAGGGACGCCACGCCGAGGCCCTGCAACTGGCGCTCGGCGTTCTGCTCGACACTTCGGACGATCCCGGCATCAACGCTCATCAACGCAATCTGCGGCACGCCGTTTCCCGACTCACGGCCTGACGTATGCGATCCTCGTTCTTCGTTCCCAATCCGTTGTTTCCCCATGTCGTCATCATTCTGTCGCGTTGTCGGCGCGACCTTGGCCTGCGCCCTGACCGGTCCGCTGCTGTTCGCCGCTGAGACCACGCCCACCGTCTCCGTCCCCCTGACGGCCGCCGAGGTCGCGCAAGGGTTCTCCAATCGGAAAATCATCGCCCAGCCGCTCGTCGCCACCGGCGGCGCTCACGATGAGGCCGCCGAAACCGCACTCGCGACCCAGGAGCTCGCCGAGGGGTTCGCGATCGATCGGGTCTTCCCGCTCTTCGATGGCATGCGGGTATTGCGGTTGCCCGCGGCCCTCACCCCGGAACGCGCTGTCGCCCGCCTGCAGGCCACCGGCCGCTACCGGTTTGTCGAAGTCGACCGCATTCGCCAGACCGCCGCCGCGCCCACCGATCCGCGCTACGCCGATGGCGGACAATGGCATCATCGCAATTTCGGCCAATCCGGCGGCACCACCGGCGCTGACATCGGTTCGCTCGCCGCCTGGGACCTCCGCACCGATGCCTCCGCCGTCATCGTCGCCGTGATCGACGACGGCATCCGCCTCACCCACCGCGACATCGCGCCCAACCTCTGGACCAATCCGCGCGAGATCGCCGGCAACGGTCGCGACGATGATGGCAACGGCTACATCGACGACGTTCACGGCATCGACGCTCGCGACCGCTCCGGCGACCCAACCGACGATGACGGCGGCGGCCACGGCACCCACGTCGCCGGCATCATCGGCGCCGCCGCCAACAACGGCGTCGCCGGCACCGGTGTCGCTTGGCGCGTCCAGCTCATGCCGCTGCGTTTTCTCGGCGGCGATGACGGCACCGGTCTCTTCTCCGACGAAATCGCCTGCATCGACTACGCGATCAAACACGGCGCCCACATCATCAACGCCTCCTTCGGGTCCGACGGTTTTTCGGCCGCGGAAGCGCAGGCCATCCGCCGCGCCCAGGACGCCGGCATCATCTTCGTCGCCGCCGCCGGCAATGACGGCATCGATCTCGATGTCGCCCGCAATTACCCGGCCAACTACCTCATCGACAACATCGTCACCGTGGGCAACTCCACCCGGCTCGACGACCTCGACACCACTTCCAACACCGGTTCCGGCTCCGTCGATCTCGTCGCCCCCGGTTCCGAAATCCTCTCGCTCGGCGTCGCCGACGACACCGCCACACGCATTGCCACCGGCACCTCCATGGCCGCGCCCATGGTCAGCGGCGCGCTTGCCCTGCTCAAGGCGACGTATCCAAACGATCACTACCGCGCGACCATCAACCGACTCCTGCGCGGCGTGCAACGGGTCGCGGCCTTCCGCGGCGAGGTGCAGACCGGTGGCCGACTGCACGTGGGTAACGCGCTCGGCGTGACCGATACGCGGCCCTTCAACGACGACTTTGCCCAACGCGCCGCCCTCGCTGGCGAGGTTGTCCTCGTGCGCGCCTCCAACATCGACGCCACCACCGAAACCGGCGAACCGGCCCACGCCGGACGACTCAGCCGCTCGCTGTGGTTCACCTGGACCGCACCCAGCAGCGGCGAAGTTCAGATCGATTCGCGCCAATCCCTCGGCGACACCCAATTGTCGGTTTATACCGGCGAGTCACTGGGCAACCTTTCCCTCGTCGCCGAAAACGACAACGAGACCGGCGCCATCCTCACTTCCCGTCTCACCTTCGAGGCCACCGTGGGCCAGGCCTACCAGATCGCCCTCGACAGCACCGATGCCGGGTTGGTCGTGCTCAGCCTCGCCGCCAGCGCCGCCAATGACGCCTTCGCCGCGGCCCAGCCGCTCGTCGGCGACGCCCCCTTGGTGACCACCAACAACATCAATGCGACCGCCGAACCCGGCGAACCCGTGCACGCCCCCGGCTCCAACGGACGTTCCTTGTGGTATAGCTGGACCGCGCCGGCCGATCAGCGCGTGCAGGTCAGCGCCTTTTCCGACACCGCCGACACTGCGGTGGCGATCTACACGGGCGATCATGTCAGCGCCCTCACCCGCATCGCTGCCAACGACGACACCGGCATCGATGGCGGCAACCTCAACGCCATGGCGGAATTCGACGCCGTCGAAGACACGGTTTACTACATCGCGCTCGATACCCTGGGCAATGTTGACGGCGACATCACCCTGTCGCTCACCGACGCCGCCTGGCAATTTGCCACCGGCGAAAACACGGGCGACCCGGACGACGAATACCTGCGCCGCCCGACCGTCACCAACTCACCTTCGGTCGGCCCCGATGGCACCGTCTACGTCAGCAGCTCCGACTACAATTTCTACGCCATCAATCCCGACGGTTCGCTGAAGTGGCGCACGCCGACGCTGGGTTACGCCGATTCCAGCGCGGCCGCGATCGCACCCGACGGCACCATCGTGATGGGCACCTGGCTCGGCGTCGTCACCGCGCTTAATCCCGACGGCACGATCAAGTGGGAAGTGCTTCCCGGCGAAGGCGGTTTCTACGCCGCGCCCGCGGTCGCCGCCGACGGCACGATCTACCTCAAGGAAACGACCGGCGTGCTCTTCGCCATTTCCGAAAATGGCGACATCCGCTGGAGCTACACCGCTGGCGCCGCCGAAACCGACAGCTACTCCGGTCCCGCCATCGGTGGCGACGGCACGATTTATCTGCCGGCCAACGACGGCGCATTGCACGCCATTCGTCCCGACGGCACACCGCGTTGGCGTTACCAGCCGTTGACCGCTGCCGGCGAGCCCGATGCAAGCGGAATCTTCACCTCGCCCGCCCTCGACGGCGACGGCAATATCTACGTCGCCACGCTCAACGGCGCCGTGTTTTCCCTCACCCCCGCCGGCACGCTGCGGTGGGTGTTTCGCACGCCCGACGATACGGAAAACGTAACCTCATCGCTCGCCCTCGGCGACGGCCGCGCCTACTTCGCCAGCTACGGCGCCTGGCTCTACGCGATCGACCTCGCGGACGGAGCGGAGATTTGGAAAGCCTCCATCGAAGCGCAGGCCCGCGCCAGCGCGCCCGCCATCGCGGACGACGGTTCGATCATCGTCGGCAGTTATGCCAACAAACTCTTCCGCTTCACCCGCGACGGCGATCTCATCCGCGCCTGGGCGGCCGGCAACTGGTTCCGCAGCTCGCCGACCCTGGCCGACGGCCGGATCTACGTGGGCAACGGCGACGGCAAGATCTACGCCTTCGACCTCGGTGACATCGGTCCGGCGCACGGCGAGGCGTATCCGTGGCCCCAATACCGCCACGGTCCGCGTCACCTCGGGCGTGCCACCGTCGAGGAGATCGGCACGATCACGCCGCCGGCATCCGCTGATCCAGGCCGGCTGGTGAATCTTTCCGTGCGCAACCGCACCTCGCGCGACACCGGCGTGCTCATCGCTGGCTTCTCCCTCGACGGCACGACGGCCAAGGAACTGGTCGTGCGCGGCATCGGCCCGACGCTGAGCGACTTCGGCGTAACCGGCGTCGTCGAATCGACCGCCTTGGAAGTTTATACGAGCGGCAATACGACCACGCCGCTGCTGGAGAATTCCGGCTGGACCGCCGCCAGTGGCGACGGCCGCGAACTCGGCGCGTTTCCCTTGCCCGTCGGCAGCGCGGACAGCGTGGTCCGGTCCGATTTCGCGGCCGGCGGCTACACCGCGCAGGTCTTGCCGCACGACGGAACGACGGCGCCCGGCGCTGCGCTGGTGGAAATCTACGATGCCGCAATCCAGGAGCTCGGTGCTCGCCTGACGAACCTCTCCGCCCGCACCGCATTGAGCGTCAACGGCGACGTGACGGTGGGCTTCGTGCTCGCCGGCAACACGCCGCGCACGGTCTTGATCCGCGCGGTCGGTCCGGGTCTGGCGACTTTCGGCGTGGCCGGCACGCTGGCCGATCCGCAGCTCACC
>CBINJL010000182.1:0-6376 GCA_966250925.1 uncultured Opitutus sp.
GGCGTCGGTGACCGCGACGCCGCGGGTCGGCATGCTCATGAGCAGCGCGAAACGGGCGGTGCCCGGGTAGTTGATCAGATCGCGATCGTCGATGCCGAGGCGGCGGTAGAGCACCTCCGCCTGCATGGCGAGGTGGAGCGTGGTGTAGCCCCAGTAGCCGATGCCCTCGTCGTAGGAACCGTCGAGGCCATACATGACGGAAAACGATTTCGCGCTCTGGCGGGACATCTCCAGCCACTTGGCGGCCTCGGGATGACGACCGTGCAGCCAGACGGCGGCGAAGCCGAGCGCGCAGGTGGGAATGATTTTGAGATTGGTGGCGTTGAGAATGAGCGGCCAGCGCGAGAGATCGTAGCGGTAGGGATAGTCGTCGATCTTGCTGAAACCCCAGCCCCGCACGCGGTCGGGATACTTCAGGCCGTAGAGCATCAGATGGCAGGCGGGCGCGCCCTTGGTCGCGATCTGGTCCTCGGCCTCGGCGATGTCCTCGGCGGTGAGTTTGTGGCCGATCCAGTCGAGCGTGCAGCAGACGGCGATGGTGGCTTCGGACGCGCGCTGGATGCCGATGGTGTATTCGCCGCCTTCGGTGAAGTAGTCCCAGGTCGGATAGTCGAGGATGCGGCGGAGGGCGGTGCGGGCGAGTTCGAGATCGGCGGGCTTTTCCCACAACGCGTAGGCGAAGGCGCTTTCCTCCAGCAGCTCGCGAGCGAGGCGCATGTCGAGCACACGGTTGGTGAGGCGCAGTTCTTCGCGCAGGAAACGCAGTTTCGCGGCGTGATCGACGCCCTGCAGATGATCGCGAAGGGCGGCGAAGCGCGGGAGTTCGAGGTTGGCGCGGATGCGAGGCAGGTCGGACTTGTCGAAAAGGAGTCCGGCGGACGGATTCGGTTGCGGCGCGGTCGTGGGCGAAGCGGAGGACGACGGAGCGGCGGCGAGCGGGCCGGCCAGCCAAGGCACGCCGGCGGCGAGAGCGGTGTTGCGAAGAAAGGAGCGTCGGGTGGTGGGCATGGCGGCGGAGAGAGGCGGTGCGATGACGGACGGGTGAGTGAAATCGTTCTCGTTCTCCCCGCGGCGGGGTGGGGGCGATTGGGCCGGCGGGGAGAAAGAGAAAGATAAAGAGGAAAGAGAAAGATTTTGGCTACGGGTTCAGGTCGATGGGGTCCTCGGGTTCCTGGTAGCGCGTGCGGTAGGTTTGCTGGCTCGCGGCCAGTTTCATGAAGCGATCGAGCGGCACGACCTCGACCTCGTCGCTGAGGCTTTCGAGGATCGTCGCGACTTGCTCGATGGTGGTGCGCTCGCGCACGTGGATGAGGAGGAAGTAGGGCCGATTCTGGTTGAGGCGGATCAGTTCCTCCAGGTCCGCGGCGGCTTCCTCGGTGGGGCGATAGACGCCGAGATAGTAATCGTAGCTGATGAACGGCCGGTCGTCGCGCAGATCGAAGGTGCGGGCGGTGCCGTAGCCGTTGATGAAGCCGAGCACATCGGGGAACTCTTCGTAGTAACGATCAACGACCTCCTTGGGCAGGTCGGTGTTGCCCACGTGGCGGTTGCCCTCGGAGTAATCCATGATCTCCATGATGCGCAGATCGAGCTGCTCCATGAGGCCGCGGGAATCGGCCATGAGGGCGGGGAATTTGTCCGCCGGGATGGATTTGGGATACATGTAACCCGGGCCGCTGAGACCGGCGACGAAGTAGTCGTTGGGGGTCTTGCTCTCGTAGAAATACTGCAGCGCAGGCGGATTCATCCACGCCCAGTTGCCGAGCACCTGCCAACCGTAGGGAATGCGGCCGCGGCCGGGCTTGGTCCAGGCGCCGATGCCCATGGCGTCGGTGGCGAGCGCGGCGACGTAGACCTTCTTTTCCGGCACGAGTTTGGCGTCGGGCGCGATGGTGTGGTTGTTGGTGAACTTGAAGTCCGGCGTGAGCGGAATCTGCGACGTGAAGGACACGTTGGGCAGATTGTGCAGACCCTCCATCTTGAGGCCGTAGTTACCGGTGAGCGTGGTGTGCTGGCCCTCGGTGTCCTTGCCGTAGGAATGCCAGCCGAGCACGATGCTGGCGGGATTCTGGCCGGCGAGCACGCGGTTGAGCAGGGCGAGTTCCTCGACGTGTTTCGGGTTGGCCGAAAGATCACTGAAGAAGGCGCGTTGCTGCACCCCGAAGTCGGCGATGCCGGGCTTCATGATGGCGCCGTGTTCACCGCCGAGCACGACATAGAAATCGCGCGAGCAGCGCTCGTAGTAGTGATCGAAGGCCCATTGATAAATCTGGGCGTCGTTCTGGCCGGTGAACTGGCCGCGCAGATCGACCTTTGGTTCGAGGCCGTGGCGGCGGGCGATGTCGAGATGATCGGGATGGATGACGAGCAGGTCCTCGACACCGGAGATGGTGAAGGCGACGATGAGCGAGGAGCGCACGGCGGGGTCCCACACCACGCAGCCCTTGGCGGCGGAGGCGAAACGGTCGAGGGCGGCGTCGATGTCGTCGGTGCCGAGACGTTGCCAGTCGATGCCGTGGCGCTCGGCGAGGTAACCGATCAGCGGACCTGCGATCTCCCACTGCCAGTCGGCCGGATACTGCAGGTAGATCTGTGGGCCGGCGCGGTTGGCCAGACCCTGCAGCGAAAGCAAGGTGGCGTGGGCGGGCAGATCGCCGACGAGTCTCCAATCGTTGGATACAGGAATCAGGGTCGCGGTTTCAGGCGCGCGGTCGGCGACGGAAATCTTGGGCGGAGCGGCGGAGAGACTCGCGGTCGCCAGCACGGCGACGAGCGGGAGCAGGCGGGAACGCAGCGGAGAAAACAGGGACATGGCGGTGAAACTCATTCGGTGACGCGGGTGTAGACGTGGACGACGGGGCGGGGGCGGGTGCTGCGCAGATCGGTGACGGTGAGCACCTGGCCGTCGGGCGAGAGCTGGTATTGACGGAGCACGTTGACGGCGCGGTCGCCCTGTTGGGTTTCGAGGGTGAAATCCATGTCGAGGCGCAGCACGCGGCCGGCGTCGAGGGCGCGGACGGAAATTGTGCGGGTGCCGTCGTGGGGCGCGTAGGCGCCGAGATGGCGATTGTCGACCCACCAGTCGAGCGGCACGGTGTTGGTGTCGCGGGCGAGGTCGAGGGTCATGGCCTCCTGGTGGGCGCGGCGACCCCAGCGCAGCTCGCGTTCGACCGTGAGACGGTCGCCGTCGAGAGCGAGGACGAGACGGGAAGTCTGCCAGGGACTGAGGTCGGTGCTGCGGCTGGCATCGAACTGCCAGGTGCCGAGCATGGCTTCGGCCGGTGCGTTGTCGGCGGCCGAAAGGGAAAAGGGAAAGAGCGCGAGCGCGGCGCCGGCCAGCAGGCGGCGGGTCAGGCTGCGAATACGGTATGAACGATGTGGATACGGCATGGGAAAGGACGGGTAAGAAAAAAGCCGGCTCCCGCGATGAGAGCCGGCTTTTGTAACAGTGAAACGAGACGGCTCGTCCGAGTTAGAACTCGAGCGTGGCCGAAGCGGAGATCAGGCGACCTTCGAGGATGCGATAGAGCTCGGAGCCGTCGGGATTGGCGACGTAGGGCTTGAGATCGCTGTTGTCGGTCAGGTCCTTGATGTTGATCTGGAAGCTGAGCGAGCGGTCGTTGCGGAGGTCCCAGGTGGAGCGGGCGAACACGTCGAGGAAGAACGTGTCGTCGGCCCAGTAGGGCTGGCTGATGTCGAGCGCATAGTCGCCGAGGGCGTTCTGCGAAACGGCGAAGCCGATGCCGACCTTGTCCTGCCAGCGGATGCCGCCGCCGACGGTGACGTCACCGAACCACTTCAGGAAGCCTTCCTCGGCCTCGCCGATGTGGTAGCTGGTGTTGAAGCCCAGACGCCATTCGGACTGCTCCTTGGACGGGCTGCCGTCCTGGAGGGCGGCGCGCTGGACGTTGTCGACGATGGTGCGCTGGGCGAACTCGGCCAGGGTCTGGGTGGCGGTGTCGTCGATGTAGTAGTTCTGGGCGAAGCTGCTGTTGACCCATTGCGGGATCACGAAGCTGTCGACGAACTCCTTCATCACCGGGTAGGTGTTGCTGGTCACGGTCTCCTGCTGGGCGACAGAGAAGATCATGGTCCAGTTGTTGGTCGGGTTGTAGGCGACCTCGATTTCCATGCCCGAGGCGGTGAAGTCCTGGGTGTCGGTATCGTTGGAGTTGCGGTTGATGGTGGCGGCCTCGGGGTTGTTCCAGTCGACCTGGAAGCCGCTGACATCGATCACGCCCTGGGGCGGCAGCACGGCCTGCGCGTCGGCGGCGGTGAAGCCCTGCGACACGTTGAGCGGGTTGTTCAACTGGTGAGCCAGATTCTGCAGGATGCCGGCGGGGGCGCTGATGGCACCGTTTTCAAACCGGTTGTTGGCCGAGGTGGTGTCGAACCAGTTGAAGCGAGCGGACAATTTGCCGTCGAGCGCTTCGATGGTGAAACCCTTTTCCTCGGTCTGGCCGGAGAGGGCACCGACGGTTTCGTTGTAGATGGTCACGTTGTTGCCCGACGGGGAGAAGTTGTCGGACTCGGCATAGTGAAACGACAGGCCGATGTTGCCGGGGAGCATGTCGCGGATGAATTCCGGGGTGTGCACCACGGCGGACCAGGAGGTGGTCTCGTCGTTGTAGGTCTCGTTCAGGTTGGCGCGCTGCGGGCCGGCGACGTAGACGGGGTCGAGGGTGTTATCGACATCGTTGCGGCCGGGAGCGGTGGCGGCGCCGACACTGGCGGAGGAGGACTTGTCGTTGCGCCAGGAACCGGTCAGCACCACCAAGTCATCCCAGAGGTAGGACTGGCCGACCAGCACCTCGGACTCGACCTCGGTGAGGGTCTTGCTGGAGGAGAAGGAAGCCGGGTAATCGCTCTCGGTGTCATACATGGTGTAGACCGGAGAACTGAAGTCGACGAACTGTCCGGTATGGCTGTTCCAGCCGGTGTAGCTGCGGTAAAGACCACCGTTGCCGTGAGACCGTGCGCGACCGTGGGAAACGCCCTGGATGCCGGCGCCGGCGAGATCGCTGATCGAGTTGATGTTCAGGAAATCGACATTGCCGCTGACCGGGAGGGCAAACACCTGGCCGGAGCGCTGGGCGGGCCAGGCGAAGCCGGTGACGGAGCCGCCGCCGATGGCGCGGGCGAGGATGTCGGTGTCGAGCGGGTCGCCGCGCGAGTAGGACTGCTTGCTGAAGTAGGTGTTCTCGTCGAGCAGACCGGTGAGGGTCAGGCGGCCAAGGAGACGGGTGACCCAACTGTCTTCCGGCATGAAGTCGTCGAAGCGAACTTCGGTGTAGGCTTGGATGCGGAAACCGTCGCGGTCGTCGGTCAGGTCATTGCCGCCGGAATTGCCGCCCATGACCGGACGACCGAAATTCGGGTTCGGCATCAGCGGACCGTTGGCGGTGCCGTCGGTGGTGACGGGCAGGTAGGCATTGGGATCGATGTAGATCGTGCGCTGCATCATGCCCTGCAGGGAGTTGTTGCCCCAGCTGTTGAAGCTCTGCTCGTAGTAGGACACTTCGAAACCGAGACGATTGTCGAAGTAGTTGCCCTCGAGGCTGGCGGTGTAGACTTCCCAATCGGAACCCTGCTGGGCGGTGCCGCCATTGAAGAGGTTCTTGCGGTAGTCAAAGATGCTGCGATCCGTGATCTGCTGGGCGACGAAACCGTTGGAATAGAAACCCGAGGTGCCCGTGGCGACGGGCGTGCCGTCGGAACGACGTCCGGTGGAGATGATGATCTGCTCCTCGGTGCGAGGCTGAATCATCATCCACTCGCCGAGACCGCCGGCGCTGGGCAGTCCGAGGCTGCCGGGGATGTAGGCCTGGGCGCCGAAAGTCGGATTGGGATTGGAAGGATCCTGGTAGAAGGAAACGAAGCCGCTCGACGTGCCCTGGGCGGCCAGCTGGATGAGCTGATTGTTGGGCACACCGGGATAGAAGGCACCGGTGCCGCGGAAGAGCGCGCCGCCGTCGGCCGGTGTGGCAATGATCGGCTTGCCGAGGTTGATCCACGGCGTGATGCCGTCATTCGGCGGCACGTAATCGGGGTTGGCCGAAACGCGTTCGCCGACTTCCGCGCTGCCGCGAACCTTCAGGTTGAAGGGCAGGTTGACGGTGGCGGCGATGAAGACGCGATCATCTTCGAGGAAGGCCTGTTTTTGCTCGAACTGCTTGTCCTCGTGCAGACCGGCGATGCGCACGGCGGCGATGTCGCCGATCATGTAATTGTAGCGCATGGAGGTGCGCAGGGTGCCGTATTGGTCGGTCTCGAGGCGCACGCGACCGCGGTTGCCGAGGAAGTCGGCGCGGATGGTCGAGGCGTTGATGACACCGCCCGGGCTGCCGAGGCCGAACAGCGCGGAGTTGGCGCCGCG
>CBINJL010000183.1:0-6370 GCA_966250925.1 uncultured Opitutus sp.
TGCACACTGATGGACACTGATAATGCCGGCAACGCGCAGGTGCGGACGAATCCTGCGTCACCTTTTAATATGTGTCCATCAGTGTTCATCAGTGGTTTCCGATCGCAGCGCTGGCTTGGTATGCACCGAGGTAATGACGCGTTGATCATTTGATCGCTCGACCGGACTCGGTCATTGACCGCGGCGCCTGCTGCCGCCATCCGTGACGTCGCTATGGCTACCCCTGAAAATCGCCGCGCGCACTGGCAGGCCAACCTGCGGTTGCTCGGAACCCTTCTTGTCATTTGGGCCTTCGTGTCCTTCGGCTGCGGCATCTTTTTCGCCGACGCGTTGGACCGGATCGAAATCGGAGGCTTCAAGCTCGGTTTCTGGATGGCCCAGCAAGGCTCGATCTACGTCTTCGTGGCCATCATCGCGTTCTACGTTTGGCGCATGAACCAGCTCGATCGCAAATACGACGTGCACGAGGGCTGAGGCAGACACGAATCATTCTCTTTATTCTTTATCTTAATCTTTCTCTTTCTCCACGCAGTGGTCGCACCGTGCGAATTCCGACCAACGGGGGGAAAGAGAAAGATTAAGAGGAAAGAATAAAGACGGTCTCTCCGCCCTTCCGTCCTCCCCCTTTCCTCACTTCACTCTTCCCGTTCCCTTCCCTGCCCCATGTCCGTTCAATCCTGGACCTACCTGATCGTCGGTCTCTCCTTCGTCCTCTACCTCTACATCGCCTATCGCTCCCGCGCCGGCTCGACCAAGGAGTTCTACGTCTCCGGTGGGGGCGTGAAGCCGATCCACAACGGCATGGCGACGGCGGCCGACTGGATGAGCGCGGCGTCGTTCATCTCCATGGCGGGCATCATCTCGTTCATGGGTCGCGATGGCGGCGTCTATCTCATGGGGTGGACGGGCGGCTACGTGCTGCTGGCGCTGTTGCTCGCGCCCTACCTGCGTAAGTTTGGCAAGTTCACCGTGCCGGACTTTGTTGGCGACCGCTACTATTCGCAGATCGCCCGCGTGGTGGCTGTGCTGTGCGCGATCATGGTCTCGTTCACCTACGTCGCCGGCCAGATGCGCGGCGTGGGCATCGTGTTTTCGCGTTTCCTCGAAGTGCCGATCAACACGGGCGTGCTCATTGGCACCTTCATTGTCTTCATCTACGCCGTGCTCGGCGGCATGAAGGGCATCACCTACACCCAGGTCGCCCAATACTGCGTGCTGATGTTCGCCTACCTCGTGCCGGCGATTTTCATCTCCATCATGATGACGGGCAACGCGATCCCGCAGCTCGGTTTTGGCCAGGAAGTCGGCGACACGGGCCTGAGCCTGCTCGCCCGGCTCGACGGCCTGAGCACCGAGCTCGGCTTCCCCGCCTATACCGACGGCGTGCGCCCGACCCTCGACGTCGCCGCCATTACGCTGGCTCTGATGGTCGGCACCGCCGGCCTGCCGCACGTCATCGTGCGCTTCTACACCGTGCCCAACGTCCAGGGCGCGCGTTCCTCCGCCGGCTGGGCCTTGCTCTTCATCGCGTTGCTCTACACCACCGCGCCGGCCGTCGCCGCCTTTGCCCGCACCAATCTCCTCCAAACCGTCGACAACGCCACCTACGCCACCCTGCCCGACTGGTTCAAGAACTGGGAAGCCACCGGCCTGCTGCAGTTCGAGGATAAGAACACCGATGGCAAGGTGCAGTATTACAACGACGGCAACACCGATCCCGCCTTCCAGGCCGCCGCCACCGCCAAGGGCTGGGCGGGCAACGAACTCACCATCGACCGCGATATCATGGTGCTGGCCAATCCCGAGATCGCGCAACTCCCCAACTGGGTCGTGGGTCTGGTCGCCGCCGGCGCTCTCGCCGCCGCTCTCTCCACGGCGGCCGGCCTGCTGCTGGTGATTTCCACCGCCTGTGCCCACGACCTCGTCAAACGCTGCGTGAATCCCAACATCAGCGAGAAAGGCGAACTCACCTGCGCCCGTATTGCCGCCGGCGGGGCGGTGGTGGTCGCCGCCTATTTCGGCATCAATCCGCCGGGCTTCGTGGCGCAGGTCGTTGCCTTCGCCTTCGGTCTTGCCGCGGCCTCGTTTTTCCCGGCCATCCTGATGGGCATTTTCCAGAAGCGCATGAATCGTGAAGGCGCCATCAGCGGCATGATCGTCGGCATCATCTTTACGGCCGCCTACATCAGTTACTTCAAGTTCATGCGACCCGAGCTCAACACCGCCGAGCACTGGTGGTTCGGCATCTCGCCGGAAGGCATCGGTTCGCTCGGCATGGTGTTCAACTTCATCGTCGCCCAAGCCGTCTCCGCGTTCACGCCGGCCCCGCCGCCGGAGGTCCAGGAGGAGGTCGAGAACATCCGCGTGCCCCGCCAGATCGCCCGGTAAACGCACGGTCGCGCGCCTTCAAGTTCGCCGCTTGTCCTCGTAATCAGCAGCAGTAGGTTTTCGCCCATGATCACGGAGAAGGATGTCAGCCGCCTCGACTTGGCTCACAAACTTGAGCTCATGGAATGGCTTTGGCGCGATATTTCCCGGCAGGAGGAATCCGTGATTGTGCCGGGGTGGCATAAGTCCCTGCTGGACGAACGCGTGCAGGCAGTCGCCGAAGGGAAGGCTCAATTCCAAGCTTGGAGCACGGCAAAGGCCGAGCTGGATGACGAATGCAGTTAAGGATCGAGATCCTCGATCTGGCCAAAGCCGACCTCCGCGCGGGATTCTGGTTCTATGAAGCCCGCGCCCCCGGACTAGTATCCAGTAACTTGATATTTTTCGGATTTTACACAGAGGGCACAGAGAAGGGAACACAGAGACCACAGAGCAGGAAAGGTGCTTTTTAACTCTGTGACCTCTGTGACCACCTCCGTGTCCTCTGTGTCAAAAAGGTCTCAGGATAGTTTCGTGATACGTGAGTTGCTGAGTTACAGCCTACTAGGGCGATACTTCCACGTCCGACACACGTAATCATCGCCGATTGGTCCTACAGCTATCCGCATCACAGCCATGCGCGGCGGTGCGCTTTGCATTTGCCGGTCCCCGTGGGACAGGTAGTGCTGGCCGGGTGTCCACCATCAACGCCGACTATCGCCTGCGCGCCTACGCCCTGCTTGCCGGACGCGGACTCGAGATCGGCGCCCTCGACAAGCCTTCGCCGCTTCCGCCTGTCGCCCAGGTGGAGTATTTCGACGCCCTTTCCGCGACCGAAGCCCAGCGTCTGTTTCCGGAATTAAATCCGGTCGATCTCGTGCCGGTCCAGCATCTCGGTGAGCTCGACCGCGACGGCCTCGCCGCCTTCGCCGACAACGAATTTAATTTCGTCATCCTCAGCCATGTCATCGAACACGTCGCGAATCCGATCAAGGTGCTGCGCGAGGTTTTCCGGATCGTGCGTCCGGGCGGACATGTGTTGATCGCGGTGCCCGACAAACGCTACACCTACGATCGCCCGCGCGGCCTCACTTCGTTCGACCATCTCTGGGCCGACTACGAAAACGGCGTCACGGAAAGCGACGACGAACACTACCTCGATTTCCTGCGCCACGTCGGACCGCATGTCTTTGACGAACCCGCCGAGTATCTGCCCGGCCACATCGTGACCGTGCGTCGTCGACGCGAGCATGTCCACGTGTGGGATTCGGCTTCCTGGCGCGCGATGTTCGACGAGGCGCTGCGACGTCTGCGCATTACCGCAACCTGCGCCGCGGAATCAACCGGCGACGAAAATCACTTCGAATACTTCGGCGCTTGGCGGAAAGCATAACGCCGGACTATCCGCCCCTCCCGCGCTCCGATAATGTAGGGGCTTTGCTTGCGAAGCCCACATCTGCCTCTCCGCCGCGAGCTCACCAAGGTGAGCCCCTCACTCGCGCTTGAGCTCGCGCAACATCAGATCGCGCAGCGCCTGCTCGGGCGACTTGCCGTCGAAAAGGGTGTGATACACTTCGGCCAGGATCGGCGCATCCAATCCCCGCGCCTGACAAAGCCCGTAAAACGACTCGGTCGTTTTGTATCCTTCGACGACGGTGCGGCGATTGGTGAGGATCGCCTCGATCGATTTGCCCGCGCCGACTTCTTCGCCGAAACGCCGGTTGCGGCTCCAGGCACCATGACAGGTCGCCACCAGATCGCCGAATCCGCTCAGGCCGTAAAACGTTTCCGGATGCGCGCCCAGGGCCACGCCCACCCGCACCATTTCCGCCAACGCCCGCGTGAGCATGGCCGCCTTGGTGTTGTCGCCGAGCTTCAACCCGTCGCAGATCCCGGCCGCGATGGCGTAGATATTTTTCAAACACCCGCCAAACTCCACTCCGGCCACATCGCTGCTGGTATAAACCCGCAGACTCTCGCCGCTGATTTCGATCTGCACACTGTGCAGCAACGCATCCGGTGCGTTCGCCGCCAGCACCATCGCCGCGGGCAACCCCCGCGCCACTTCCGCCGCATTGGTCGGCCCCGTCAACGACCCCACCGGCACGTCCGGCAACACCTGCGCCATCACTTCAGCCGGACGCAGATGCGTGCCGAGTTCCAATCCCTTCGCCAAGCTCAGCACCAATTGCAACTGCGTCGCCAGGCCGAGGGAATCGCGCAGCCGTGTCATCGTCTCGCGCAACGCCTGCGCCGGGCAGGCCAGCAGCACCACTTCGGCCTCCATCAACACCGGCGTAAGTTCGTGCCCGATCTGCAGACTGGGCGGCAATAACACCCCCGGCAGATAATCGGCGTTTTCACGGGCCGACGACAGTGCCAGCGCCTGCTCGAAACGCCGTGGCACGAGGGTCACCGTGTGCTGCATCTTGGCGAGGTGAATTGCCACGGCCGTCCCCCACGCCCCTGCCCCGATGACCACAAAATTCATGCCCCCATGAGAGGGGCCACCCGCCCGGCGGAAGCAAGGCGAAAGGCGCCGCGGCCGGCGATCCGCCCGCGCCATTGACGCCAATCGCATGCAATTGAATATAAGGATCATGCTTTCATCCCGCTTCCGTTTTGGTCGTGGCGCCTGCATCGCCTTGGGCCTCGTCTTCGCCTCGCTCGGCTTCGCGCAACCAGCGCTCGAAATCGACGACGCCCACGCCCAGTTCAAAACCTGGCAACCGCCCGCAGTGACCGGAGATTTGGCAAAAATCGAAGGCAACGTGGTTGTGCAATTTGTCGTCGACGCCTCCGGCGCTGTCACCGAAACCACGATCGAATCGACCACCGACGCACGACTTGACGACGTGGCCATGGCCAGTGTGCGCCAGTGGACATTCGAGCCCGCCATCCGCGATCGGCAACCGGTCGCCAGCGCGATGCGCGTGGCCGTTATCTTCCCCCTCGATCAACGCGCCCGCGAGAGCTTCATCCCTCCCTCCGAACCGCAGCCCCTGCCCTTCGTCAGTCCCGAAGTGAAACGCTACGGCCGCACCGATGAGCCGGAAATCATTGCCCGGCGTATGCTCGGCGGCGAGGTGACGCTGGAGTTCACCGTCGACGCCACCGGCCAGGCCGCCGATCCGCGGGTGCTCGGCGCCAATTGCCCCGAACTGATTCGCCCCGCCATCGACGCACTCATGCGCACGGAGTTTGCCCCCGCCCGCCAGGGGCGCCTCGCGGTGCCAGCCAAAACGCGCGCTCCGTTTTCATTCACGCTGTTTGGAGAAACCCGCGTCGAACGTCTGGCCGCCAACGGCATCCGTCCCGCCGACGCCGACGATTGGAGCGCATTCGATGTCCTGCCGATTCCCGTCGCTTACGCCGATCCCGTCTACCCGCGCGAGGCCTTGGTGGCCGGGCAGGAAGGCGAAGCCGAAGTCACGTTTACCGTCACCCGCGGCGGCGCCGTGCGCGACGTGACCGTGCACGCCGCCACCGCCCCGGAGTTCGGCGCCGCACTCGCCGCTGTGCTGCCGCACTGGCATTTCACCGCGGCCAACGTCGACGGCGAAGGCTGGGTGGAATCACATCTGATCATGAAACACCGTTTCATTCCGCCGGCTCCCGCGACCGACTCCGATCGCGCCGAATCGCGTCTGGCAGCCGCGCTCGCGCCCGGCGGTCCCGGCATCGGCAGCGCAAAGGGGCTCGATGCGCGGATTCGTCCGCTGTTTCGCATCGATGTCATCGCGCCGGTCGATCTGGCCGAACCGACCGCCTCGGCGCAGATTGAGTTCATCATCGATCGCGATGGCCGCGCCCGGTTGCCGCAGGTGCGTGAGACCAGTTCCGACGCCTTTGGCTGGGCCGCGGCCACCGCGGTGGCGCAATGGGTTTTCGAACGCCCCACCCGCGGCGGTGAACCGGTCGACGTGCGGGTGGTCGTTCCCATCGCTTTTGAAAAATGAAGTTCCGCCGCCGTTCGTTTTCCCTCGTTCCGCTTGTCCTCGCC
>CBINJL010000184.1:0-6340 GCA_966250925.1 uncultured Opitutus sp.
GTCTCGCAGATTCTCGCCGACGACCGGGTCGTCTACGATTTCAAACACCCCCGCCCGTTGCGTATCCATCGGCGCGATACAAAGGATTATCCGCTCGGACTGAACGTGGTCGGCTGGTTTCGCGCCGAGCTCGGTATCGGCGAAAGCGCCCGCTGCATGGCGCGCGCCACCGCCGCCGCCGACATCCCTCACGCGTTCGTCGACATGAAGCTGCCCTGCCTCAACCGCATGGGCGACACCACCTTCGTCTCGCGCCTGCAGAAAACCAATCCCTACCGGGTGAATGTTTTTCACATCGATCCGCCGGTCTCGCGCGACATCGATCACCATCACAGCAACAGCTTCCGCCGCGACCGCTACAACGTCGCCTACTGGGCCTGGGAATTGCCGGAGTTTCCCGACATGTGGGTGCCGGCCTGCGAATATTACGACGAGATCTGGACGCCTTCCGCGTTCTGCCGCGATGCCATCGCCGCCAAGACACCGTTGCCCGTGCATGTGATGCCACATGCGATCGAGTTCGGCGTCCCCGAGGGCGATCAACGCCCGCGTTTCGGCCTGCCCACCGACCGCGTTACGTTTCTCTTTCTCTACGATCTCAATTCCTACCAGGAGCGCAAAAATCCCCACGCCGTGATCGAGGCCTACCGGGAGGCGTTTCCCGACGAGGCGGGCGTGCATCTGGTCATCAAGACGCAGAATCCGAAACGCAATCCCGACACCTTTGCCCGGTTGAAGTCGGCCTTGGAAGGTTTGGAGCACACCACCCTCATCACCGAGACGTTGTCCCGCGACGACGTGCATGCACTCGAAGCGGCCTGCGATGTCTTCGTCTCGCTGCACCGTTCGGAAGGATTCGGCCTCGCAGTGGCCGAGTGCATGTATCTCGGCAAACCCGTCATCAGCACCGATTGGTCGGCAACCGCCGAGTTCGTCGATTCCTCCAACGGCTGCCCGGTGCCGGTCGACTTGATCGAGCTCACCGAAACCCACGGTCCTTACGAAAAGGGACAGATCTGGGCCAATCCCCGGGTGGCCGACGCGGCCGCCGCCATGCGTCGTCTCGCTTCCGATCCCGCGCTGCGCACCCGACTCGGTCAGGCTGCCGCCCGCACCATGCGCGAACGGTATTCTCCCGCAGCGATCGGCGCCCGCTACGCCCGCCGACTCGCCGCCATGCGTCTTTGGCCGGACTGAGCCGTCACGGCTCGCCTGCCGGCTCCGGCACCACCTCGCCTTCGAGGCGTAGTTGCTGCAGCATGACGGCGAGGGTGCGGCCGCCCTCGGCTCGCATCTGTCGGCCCGGCACATCGGACTGCAACCGCAAACGGGTCTCGCCCGGCGGTAGCAAAAACGATTCCGACGCCCAGTCGCGGGATCGCCGTCCCACCGCCTGCTCCACCAGTTTCTGCTCGCCGGCCCACAGCGTGAGCACGCGGTCGTCGATGGCTGACCACGTTCCGCGCAGCCACACCCGCAGCGGACTGGGATAAGGATTCTGCACCACTATTTCGGCATCCTCCGCCGCCCAGCGCCACGATCGTCCCTGGTGGGCCTCCAGCGGATACCAAGGCGAGGGAAACTCCACCGTCACCTCGGCCTCATCCGCGGCCGCGCGAGCGATCGACACCGCCACCACCGGCTCCGGCAGCGGACGGAAAGTTAACGGACCGAAAACGGCGCTGAGGTTGCCGAGCACGAGCAACCACCACCAACGCCTCCCCTTAGGCAACACCAGATTGAATCCGAGCAACAGGGGCAGCAGCACCCGATCCGCCGCCCCGGGAATCCCTTCCCACACTGCGTCGCCGATCAGAAACAACAGCAGGGCAAACGGCACGGTCAGCCGCCACGCCGCCGATTCCTCGCGCCATCGGCAGAGGAGAAATCCCGCCTGCACCAGCAACGCCACCAGCGTCGCGACGGAAGCCCACCAATAAACCGGCATCACGTCACCGGCCGCGCGTGTCATGGCCAGTTCCTGAATGCGCCCGATCAGCCCCGCCCCGGGCCAATCAAAGTTGCGGCCGCCCACCGCGCCGCCCACATCGCCCAAACGGAGATGGATCGAGGCCACCCAGCCCAAAAGCGGCAAAGCCACCAGCGCGGCGCGACCCGCAGCCACCACCCAGGCTCGGCGCGGGGCATGCCGGCCGGGCCAGAACACCGCCGCCGTCAGCAGATTGGTTTCTTTGGCCAGTCCCGCGGCCGACAGCCACAGCGCGGCGCGTCCCGGCCGCCCACGTTCAAAAGCACGCAAGGCGAGCGCGAGCAGCAGCAGACTGGGTCCGTCCACCAGTGCCAATTGAATGCTCAACAAACTCCCGGTAGCGATCATCAGGCCGACCCAACGCAGGACGCGATCCAGGTCCACCGGAGGAAACCACCGCAGCAGGACCACGCCCAAGGCCAGCCAGCACGCCACATTGAGGAGGGAATACACCTGCAGGATTGCCGGCGGATGCCCGCCGCCGACGACAAACGCGGTCAGCGGCAGCAACACCCGACGTGCCCGATAAGGGACGTTGTCAATCGAAGCGCGATCCCCCTCTTCCAACAGCAACGGGTCCAACGCCAGTTGCGCGTAATACTGCGCATCGTAGCCCGGCGCGCGGTCGTGATGATACACGCTTACGCCCCAATCCTCTCCCCAGTTCGCATCCGCCCCGGTGCCTTCTCCAACGCCGAGCAGCGCGGTGAACCCGAATCCCGGCTGGTAATAGCTCGCGAGCTGGAACCCCAACCCTGCGACCACAGCGAGATAAAGCGTCGCATAAAACAGACGGAGCTTCCCGGCGCGGGCAGGAATCGCAGGCGGCGCGGTGGTCATGGAACGCGAACGCAAGCGCATCGGCGTTGGCCCGCGCGAGCCTTTTTCACGTCCAGTCCGCGCGAATGCCAAACTGGGCCGCCGGAGTGTTGCGCCCAGTCTCGACTATTCCCTGGGATACCTGCTCTTTTCTTCGCTTCCATTATGGTTTGCTGTATCCGCCCGCGCATTTTCGCCTCGCCATTGTCGCTCCGTGACAGGCTCTCCCCATCTTCCGCGTCCGCATGAAGATTTTCCGTCTGCGCATGGTGTGGGAACGGCTGGCCCGCGAAGATCCTTACTGGGCCGTTCTCACCGATCCCGAAAAAGAGGGCAACCGGTGGCGAGCGGAGGAATTTTTTCAAACCGGCCGCGATGAGGTCACCGCCGCGATGGCGCATCTGGCCACGTATGCTCCTGATGCTCCACGCGACACCGCGCTCGACTTCGGTTGCGGAGTCGGACGTCTGACCCAGGCGCTGGGAAGCTACTACGCGCACACCACCGGGGTCGATGTTGCCCGCGGCATGATTGACCTCGCACGTCGGCACGCCGGATCACTTCCGTCGGTAACGTTTACGCATAACCCGCACGACGACCTGCGTCAGTTCGCCGACGCATCGTTCGATCTGGTTTTCAGTTTGATCACGCTGCAGCACATTCCGGCCGAATTGGGCCTCAACTACGTGCGCGAGTTTGTGCGCATCGCCCGCCCCGGCGCCGTGCTGTATTTTCAGATCCCCACCGTCGCCCGACAGGGCCCGGCAGAAATCAAACGCTGGTCGCTCTATCCCCCGACGATGTTCAAGCGCATCAAGCGTTGGACCCTGCGGTGGTTCCGCCTCAAAACCGGCTTGGGCGACGAGATGCATATGCATCCTGTCCCCGAACCGACCGTGCGGGCCATGCTCACCGCCGCCGGAGCGCAACTGGTCACCACGCTGGAGCATCCGATGGGGCCCGACTGCGAGAGTTTGATCTACATCGCCCGACGCCGCTGAGCGCGAACGCACCATCCCGCGAATCACGGGCTCGCCTCGACCACCGGGCGGGCGCGCACCGAGAACTCCAACAGCAGAATAGCGAGCGTTCGCTGGTCTCCGGCGGAGCCAGCGCTGGACGGTTGATCTGACACGAGGCGAAGTTCGCTCGTCCCGGGAGGCACCACCACGCCTGCCACCCGCCAGTCACGCGGCGACCGCCCAAGATCCTCGCGCCACCAAACCGTGTCGCCCTGCATCACTGCCGCTACGCGTGGTGAGTCCGCCGCCCAGCGACCGCGAATCTCCAATTCCAGCGGCACCGTCAGCGGATTGTGCACCACGATCGGCGCATCGGCTTCCGACCAACGCCAACGCCGCCCGCCCTGCTGCTCCACCGCATACCACGGTCGCGGAAATTCCAGCGTCAGCTCCGCATCGCGCGACACCGACGTCCCCTCCGGCCAATCCATCCGGACCACCGCGTTCGTTTCCAACGGCGGCGGGGGCAACGTCGCGGGCATGATCCAGAGCGTGAGATTGCCCAACACCAGCAATGGCAACCAGCGGCGCCCGGTCGGCACGAGCAGATTGAAACCGAACAGCAGCGGCAACAGCACCCGGCTGGCCGCGCCCGGGAATCCCTCCCAGACCGCACTGCCCAGCACCAATGCCAGCACGGCAAACGGCACCGTCAGCCGCCACGCCGCCTCCGACCAGCGCCAACGCCACAACAAAAACGCGGCCTGCACGGTGATGCTCAGGTGGGTGGCGATGCCCAGACACAGAAGTTTCAAAGAGAGCGATCCGTCCCCCAACGCCCGCAACAACGTAAGCCACCGGTCGCCGAACTCCACCAACGGCAGGGAAAAATTACGCTGGCCCGCGAGGGTCCCCGTGTCCTGAAACCGCCACTGCAGCAAGGCATACCAGAGCAGCAGCGGCAGGGCCACGAGCAGGGCTCGCCCGATGCTGACCAACCACTCCGGCCACGCCCGCCACGCCGCCGGCGCCAACATGGCCGCCCCCAGCAAGTTGGTCTCTTTGGCCAATCCGCCGCAGGCCAGCACCGCCGTCGCCCGCCAACGCCGCCCTTCTTCCCACCACTTCAAAGCCAAGGCCAACAACAACACGCTCGGACTATCGACCAGCGCCGAGCAGACGCTGAACAGCATGCCGGCGGAAAACAGGACGCCAAACCAGCGGAACGTGCGATCGAGGTCGGTCGGCGGAAACCACCGCCAGAGCAGCACCGCCAGCAACAGCCAGCAGATCACGTTTTGCAGCGCGAACACGTTGAGCACCCAATCGGGCTCGCCCAAACCGAAGAGATACGCCGTCCACGCCATCAGGATGCGACGCGCCCGATACGGCAGATTGTCGATCGATTAGGCCAACATCGGATCCTGCAACGTCGGGTCGATCGCCAACTGCGCGTAATACTGCGCGTCGTAGCCGGCGGAGCGGAAATGCTCATAGACCACCACATCCCGATCCGCCACCCAATCAATCCCTTCGGGAGGCCGGTCGCCCACGCCAATGAAGTGCGTGAACCCGAAATTGGGCACGTGGTATTCGCCCATCTTGGTCACCATCCATCCCATCGCCACGAGTTGCAGCAGGACGATCCCTGGACGCACCCCTCGACGGCCCAGCGGGTTGTGCAGCCATGACCAAAGACGTTTCAACATGAGGAGCCTCTACGCAGGAGCACGGTCGCAACCGCGTCAATCGCCGGAATCAACACTTCCAGTCGGTCAGATTCCGCTTCGATCCAACATTGCAGCCCGCCGTCCGAGTCCCCTCAATCGCGCCTCTCCATGCCCAAACTCTCGATCGTCATTCCTTGCTACAATGAGCGCGACACGGTGGCGACGCTGATCAACACGGTCCGCGGCGCGCCCATCCAAATCGAGACCGAGATCATCGTGGTCAACGATTGTTCAACCGATGGCACCCACGCGGTGTTGGATGAACAAATCGCCCCGCTCGTCGCCCGAGTAATTCATCACCAGGTCAATCAGGGCAAAGGCGCCGCGCTACGCACCGGTTTCGCCGCCGCCACCGGCGACTTCGTGATCATTCAGGACGCCGACATGGAATACAGTCCGCAGGATTACCCGCGCCTGCTCGCACCGCTGCTGGAGGGCAATGCCGACGTGGTCTTCGGTTCGCGTTTCATGGGCGGCGAACCGCATCGCGTGCTCTATTTCTGGCACTCGCTCGGCAATCAGTTTCTGACCCTGCTTTCCAACATGTTCACCAACCTCAATCTCACCGACATGGAATGCTGCTACAAGGTGTTCCGCCGGGAGATCATTCGCCAGATCAAGATCGAGGAAAACCGTTTCGGCGTGGAACCGGAGTTGACGGCCAAGATCGCCCGCCTGCCCAATTGCCGCATCTACGAGGTCGGGGTCGGTTACGCCGGGCGCACCTACGCCGAGGGCAAAAAGATCGGCTGGCGCGACGGCTTCCGCGCCATCTACGCCATCCTCAAATACAACGTCTTCCGCCGCTGATTTCGCGTCGCTCGTCCCGCCGCATCAGC
>CBINJL010000185.1:0-6305 GCA_966250925.1 uncultured Opitutus sp.
GCCGGAGGACCAGTTCCACTCGTAGGGAATGTCACCGAAAAACTCCTGCAGCGGAATCTGCGAACCGTTGCCGAGCGCGTTGCCCGCGGCGTCGACTTCACCGGTGGAGAAGTAGGACAAGCCATTGGGTTTTTCGCGGTAGCCGCGTTCGGCGAGGAACTCGATCTGAGTGTATTGGGTGGGCTGCCAGGCGAGCTGGGCCTGGGTGTATTTGATCAAACCCTCGGAGTGCGCGCGCTCATCCTTGGAGCGGGTGTGCGCGGCGTTGAGACGCACGCCGAAGTGGCCGCCGCCCACTTCGCCCGAATAGTTCGCGTCGACCGTGGCGCGATATTCACCGTAGCTGGCACCGGTGAGACGGATGTCGGTGAAGTCCTTCGAGAAATCGACCGTCTTGGTGATGTTGTTCATGATGCCACCCGGGTAGGCCAGGCCGTAGAGCGGCGCTGCGGGTCCCTTGATGACTTCGACGCGGGACAGGCCCTGCGTGTCGATCGGATCGTATTCGCGAATGCCGTCGCGGATGCCCCAGTTCTGGACAAAGCCGCGGAAGAGGAAGTTGTTGTAGGCCTGCTGAATCGCGTTGGACGAACGGTGGTCGGCGCCGCCGTTGACCAGCGAAGCGTTGTAGGCTTCCAGATCGGTCTGGTTGGTGATGAGCAGGTCCTCGTAGAGATCCTGCGTGAACACCTGGATGTTCAGGGGAACGTCCTTGATCGGGGTGTTGGAGCGGGTCGCCGCGATCGAGTTGGTGGCTCGATAGCCCGACCCGCGCTCGGACTCGACCGTGAAGGACGAGAGCGTGACCACATCCTCGGACGTTTCCTCGCCGGCCGGGGCCGGAGTGGATTGTGCCGAGGCGGGGTGCGCCGCCATCAGAATCGCAGCAGTCGCAGATGACAGCAGCGCCAGACGACGAGCGGGGGATTGGTTTCGTGTTTGCATCATGGGTTACGGTTCCGGCAACCGCTCCCCCTTGCCTTCCGGCATCGGCCGGGACGGATCGGGCAACGGTTGCAAAAGCGAAAGCGGGGTAGAAAAAGGGAACGCGCCGAACTGCGGACGCGTTGAACGATGGTTCCGATTTGGGTCCCGTTTGTGTTCGAGCCAATCGCTCGAAAACTCTGTCGTTAGAGTATTTGAACGAAGCCAAACCTTCCGCCGAATCACCATTACCAGCTAATCATCATAGGGTTAAAACCCCGGTGAATTTTCACTCACACCGCCCAAATCGTGCACACCGAAACAGGGATCGGGCGATTGCCGGAGCCTGCTCGGGTGAACGGCATTCCTCGTCTTGCGCCGTTGCGACGGGGCGGTTTGGCTGACCCCACTTCCGCATGGATGAGACCAATCTGATCCCCGACCGCATCGCCGCCACGTTGCGCCGCTTCCCGCCGTTTTCGATGCTGCCCGCCGATGCGATCGACGCTCTCGCCAGCCAGGCCTCGGTTCACGTCAAAGTCGCCGGCGAGAAGCTGTGGGCGCAGGGCGATCCTCCCGGCAAGGAGCTCTACGTGCTGGTGCGCGGGCGTATCGAGTATTTGATTACAACCGAAGGTCAGGCGGAGCTCGTGGCGGTGCGCGACGAAGGCGACCTGCTCGGCCTCACGCCACTCTTGCGCGCCCAGCCCACCCGCACCACCGCCTCCGTGGTCGAGGACACCATTCTCTACGGTCTGCCGTGGCAACGTCTTCAGCGGCTGCTGGCCGAACACGACGACGCCCGTCACTACGTCAACCGCCACCTCTTTTGGACCACTCGCCTGGGCGGCGAGACCGAGGCCATGCCGGCGCCGGAAGCGGACACGGTCAGCGGCCGGGCCAAGAACATTCTCCAGGCCCATCTCGCCGGCGGCAAAGTCATCCAACCCCGCGCCCTCGAACGTCTGCTCACCTGCGCGCCCGACACGCCGATTGTCGAGGTCGCGCAGATCATGGCGTCGCGCCGCGTGCCGTCCGTTCTCGTGGTCGATCCGCAGCGTCACCCGCTCGGCATCGTCACCCAAAGCGCAATCGTGAAACATGTCGTCGCCGGCGAGCTGCCACGCGAATCACCCGCCAGTCAGATCATGGCCAGTCCGGTCATCACCGTATCCGCGCTTTCCTCCGCCACCGCCGCCATTTTGCTGATGTTGCGCGAACGCATCGGCCAGGTCTGCGTGACCGAGGACGGCACCCCGCACACGCCCGCCCTCGACGTCTGCACCAACAAGGACCTGCTCGCGCAGTCGGGTCACCACCCCGCCGGCCTCCTGCGCGAATTCCGCCACGCCCGCACCGTCGTGCGCCTGCGCGAGCTCTGCGACGAAGTGGAGGAAATCACCGAGAGCTACGTCGACGCCGGCGTCTCGGCCATCTTCCTCGGCCAGATCTGCGCCGAGCTTTACGACGAATTGCTGCAACGGCTGCTGGAAATGGCGATGGCCGAACTGGCCGAACAAGGCGTGAAACTCCCGCCGGTGGCGTGGGCCTGGATGTCGGTCGGCAGCGACGGTCGCCGCGAGCAGACGCTGCGCACCGACATGGACAACGCGCTGGTGTTTGCCGAGGTCGACGACGATGCGGCCAACGAAAACCACCGACGCATCTTTCTCCAACTCGCCGGCAATGTCGTGGGCAAGATGGTCGAGTGCGGTTTCGCCCGCTGCCAGGGCGGCGTGATGGCGTCCAACCCGCGCTGGTGTCGCACTGCCGCGGAGTGGAAACAGGAGATTCAGGACATCGCTGAATCGACCGACCCCGAAGTGCTTTTCCGCGGCATCGTGCTCTACGACCTGCGCTATGTCGCCGGCGACGCCGCACTCTGCCGGCCCTTGCGCCAGGCCGTGATCGATTCGGTGCGCAACAACGCCTGGCTCCAGCGGCGCCTCGCCGAGCTCGTGATCGAGACGCCGCCGCCGCTCAATTTCTGGGGCAACTTCATCGTCGAGCGCAAAGGCGACCGCGCTGGCGAATTCGATCTCAAGGGCCGCGCCCTCGCCCCGCTGCGCGACGCCGCCCGCCTGCTCGCGCTCAAGCACGGTCAGCTCCGCCGCTACTCGACCGGTGGACGCTGGGAAGATTTGCGCCGCAACGTGCCGCAACTGGCCGACCTCGCCAAAGTCGCGCGCGAAGCTTACGACGTGTTGCTCACCCTGCGCCTCACCACCGCCATCACGCGCCACGACTCCGGTCGGTTCGTCGATCCGTCAAAACTGACCAAGATGGAAAAGGCGCGCCTCGCCCACGCCTTCGATGTCGTGCGCATGGTGCAGACCCATGTGCGGCTGCATTTTCGTCTGGAGTCCCGCTGATGTTTCGCTGGCTCCGCCACACCGCCTGGCCGCCGTTCGCGGTCAATTACTGGGAAGCGACTCCGCGTCGCGTCGATCGCAAGCGCGACTGGTCTTCGCTGCGGTTTGTCGTGCTCGATGCCGAAACCACCGGATTCAATTTTTCAACCGACCGGCTGCTTAGCATCGGACTCGTGCCGATCATCGCGGGTCGCATCGAAATCGCCCAGCGCCGCAACTGGTTGGTGCAGCAACTCGACGTGCCCAACAACGAGGCCGTAAAGATTCACGGCATCGCGCCGGCTGAATCCGCGCATGGCCAGCCCGAGGGCGACGTGTTGCGGGAACTGCTCACGGAACTGACCGGCGCGATCGTCGTCGGCCACCATATCGGATTCGACGTGCAGATGATCGACAACGCCCTGCAACGTCACTTCGGCCTGCGCCTGCGCAATCCGCTGCTCGACACCGCCATGATGTCGACGCGCCACCTCGACGCGTTTCACAAGACCGGCTACGCCAATCAACGTCCGCCGGGACTCGACGAAGTCTGCGCGCACGCCGGCCTGCCAATCCTGGGGCGTCACACCGCTTCCGGCGACGCCTTCACCACCGCACAATTGTTCCTGTGGTTGTGCGGACGCCTGCGGGTGAAAGCCGGCCGCGAGCTGGTGGCGAAGGATCTGTTTCGCTGATCCTCCGCCACCCCACGCCACCGCGGGATTTCCTCACCGTGGCCGAATTCGCGCGCTGAAGGGGTCTGGCTCGCCAGACCCGTTTCAGTCCGCAACAGGCATCAGGGCGTGACGCCGACTTCGTAGATTTCGATCAGTCCGCGCTGACCGGTTTCGCTGCGCGGAATGAGCTCCACCGTGTAGGCGCCGGGCGCGAGATCGACCAACACGGCGGCATCCGCGCCACCTGCGGTCAACCCGAAGGCACCGGTCGCAACGGCGGCCTGCGCGAGCGCGTCGGCCGTCGCGCCGCCGTCGAGCGGCTGCGACCAGTTTTCGTTGCGCGCCACCCGCGTGCCGTTGGCCGCGTAAACCGCCACGGCCACGTCGGACAACGCATCCGCCACGCCGTAGCCGGCGAGCGCGGGACCGACCGCACGCAGCAGCAGACGCTTCGGCGCGTTGCCTTCGACCACGAAGCCGACGAAGAACGTCGCGTCACCTTCGCCGGCACGGCTGAGCGTCGACAGATTGGTCAACCGATCAGTCGTGGTTACGGGACCGAGATCATAAACCTCGGCCAGCACCACGCCGCCCGTTTCCTCGCCGTCAGTGATCGCCAGCGTGTAGCGACCGGGGGCGAGCAACGGCGCCAGCACGGCATCGGCGCTGCCCGGCACGAGTGCAAACGCCCCGGCCTGGTTGAACCACGTGCGCATCTGCGCGGAGCTGAGCCAACCGGCGTTGCTGCCGATCGACTGGCCATCCGCGTCGTGCAGCGTCAGTCGCGGCAGATCGAGCGTATCGGCGACGGCATACGAATCCAACCCCGGCCCGACCGCGCGCACCAACATCCGGCGTTCCGCCGCACCGGCGAGCACGAAGCCGACAGTGAGCGTTTCGCTGCCAGCGAGACGCACGCGAGTGGAGACGTTGACCAGACGGTTGCGCAACACGTCGTTGCCGCCGCCGGTGCCACCGTCGCCGCCGCCATTGCCACCGTCACCATTGTTCGGGTCCGTGATGACAAGGCCGTCGCCGCCCGGCAGATTGTCGCCGAGTTCGTCGTCGTCGTTCGGGAAACGGGTCGGCAGCGTCGAGGCGTAGCCGTAGCCGGACGATTCGGTGCCGATGAAGTGTCGCACGTATTCGCGGCGCGAGCCCGAGCCCCACCGCGTGGCGGGCACGTTGAGACGCACCCGCACCCAATACTCGCCGTCGATGGGCAGCGCGGCCCCCGTCCAACGCCACGCATCGGCGCCGTCGAGACGCGACGCCAGACCGCGGTTTTGCCAGGTCGCACCGTCGGTCGAGACTTCGATCCGCACCGCCGCCGGGGTCGCGGCCGCGCCGGTCTGCAACCACACCAAACCCTGACCATTGTCGTCGATGCGCATCGCCTGACCAAAGCTACCGGCCATGCGGGTGCGCCCGATGAGCGAACGCGAGACACCGCCGATGCGGGTGAAGGTGCCGCCGGCGAGGACCTTGCCGGCCGGATCAATCATGAGCGTGAACACGTCTCCGTTGGCCGCGCCGTCATCGGCGGCAAACAACGCGCCATCCGCCGCAAGTGTGGCGATGCGCGGACTGGCGGTGCCGTTCACCGTGGCGAAGGCGCCGCCGATCGTGATGCGATTGTCGGCGCGGACCGCGACGGCGTGCACGGCGCCATCGACCACGGGAGCAAAGGCGTTGTCCAACGCCCCGCCGTCGGTCAGCCGTGCGAGGTGCGGTCGTGCCGTGCCGTTGACGGTGGTGAAGCTGCCGGCAATGACGACCTTGCCGTCGACCGTGACGGCGATCGCATCGACCGCGCCGTTGACGGAAGTGGACCACGCGGAATCGACCGAGCCGTCCGCCCGCAGGCGGGCAAGACCGGCACGAGCCAAGCCGCCCACCTGAGTGAAGTCGCCGGCGATCAAGACGCCGCCGTCGCCATCCATCGCCACGGATCGCACCGCACCGTTGAGCGTGGGCGCGAAACCAGCATCGAGCGCACCTTCGGCATTCAACCGTGCAAGATAAGGCCGCGTGGTGCCGAACAAGGTGGTGAAGTCACCCGCAACCAGCATGCGCTGATCGGGCAAACCGAGAAACGCCCGCACGATGCCGTTGGGCGCCGGCCGCCACGACGCATCGGGATTGCCGTCGTTTTGCACTCGGGAAAGCCGCGGCACATCGACATCGTTGATCGTGCCGAATTCGCCGCCGACATAGAGCACCGGTTCGAGCCCAAGCGTGAGGAAATCGCCGCCGATCAACGTGGTGCCGTCGGGCATCGCCAGCAACGCGTTGACCGAGTCGTCGGGGCTCGGATTGAACGCCGCGTCAAGCGAACCGTCCGTATTCAAAC
>CBINJL010000186.1:0-6292 GCA_966250925.1 uncultured Opitutus sp.
GTGAACAGCAAGTCGCCGCCGGCAAGAAAGTCCGTGTCGGTGACGTTGAGCGTCGAAGCCAGAAACCCTGCCGTATCAATCCGCGCGCCCTCGCCGATGAGAATGCCGTTGGGGTTGAGCAGATAGACTTTGCCGTTGGCCTGCAGGTCGCCAAGCAGCGAAGACGGGTTACCGGAAATGACGCGATTAAGCACCGCGCTCATCGCATCGGGTTGCACGAAACGCGTCAGCTCGCCGGCCGCGATGGAAAAGTCATCCCAGTTGATGATCGCACGCGCCGAGGTCTGGTTGATCGTGAGGGTGCCGGCTCCGCCGGAGATGACTGCTTCTCCTGCCGTGACCACTCCACCGGATGGATTGGCCTGGAGCGACGGCGTCAGGAAAAGGATGAGTCCCGACAGCAACGCCAGGGGCAGCAAGAAAGTGCGCATGAGAGGGAGTGATTCCAAATCGGCGGAAGGACGGATCTTTAACGTGCTCAATGCCATCAACCCAGGTGCCGAGGACAGCGGAGATACCACCCTTTGGCGCCGGACCGAGTGCGGCGCGGTTCATTGAGGGTGTAAGAATGCAGGCGTTCGAAGCGCATGGGGCCGGAACTTCGCAAAGTCGTCCGGCCCTGAAAAGTTTGCCAACTACGCCTTTGGACGTAGCTGGGTGCTACCATGCCCAAGCGTTCGCTCAGCAAAGAGGATCTCCACCAAGTGCTCGACACCGTGCTGCGACTCAATTCCTGCCGCACCGTGGCCGGATTTTCCCACTTCGGGGTGCCGACTTTGCTGGAGCTCATCCCGGCGGATGTTTTTTCCGTGGAAATGCTGCGGCTCAACGGCGAGCCGATTCATTCCGTCACCGCACCGGGCTGGCCCTTCACGCGTGAGTAGATCGCTTATTACAAGGCGCACGCCATGGAACACCCGATCATGCGTCACTACGCGCACCATGGCATCGGTCGCGCCATGCGGGTGAGCGATGTGGTCACGCAGGCCGAATTTGAACGGAATCCGATCTATCTGCACTGCATGCAACCGCACGGGCTGCGCTTCACCCTGGCGATGGTGTTCAGCGCCGTGCCCGGGCGACAGACCGCGATCTCGTTTGATCGGCGCGACCACGATTTCTCAGCTCGGGAGGTCGCACTGGTCGAGCTCCTCGCGCCTCATCTCGCCGGGCTGTTGAACCGCTTTGAACTGCACACCGGCAACAAGCTCCCGTGGCGCGAGCCGACCACCCGCGACTGGCTCGCAGGCGATCTGGGCGTGAGCAATCGCGAGGCAGAGCTCCTGCTCCGACTCGCCGAAGGTTTGAGCAACCGCGAGATCGGCGCGGAAGTGCAGCTCGCGGAAGCGACGGTGAAGAAGCACTTCGAAAACGCTTTTCGCAAACTCGGTGTCACCAACCGCCTCGCCGCGACTAATCTCGTCCGCGAACGCATGGGTTGACCGAGGTCAGCCGCTGTCCACGGCAGACTCACCGCCGCAAGACTACATGCGGCAGATCAGGAGTTCGCGTTCGTAAACCATCTCCTTGGGCAGGTGATCGTGGAGAGTGAGGAACAGTTCCTCGTGCCCCATGATTTCACGGCGCCAGGCGTCGCGATCGATCGCCTGCAGGGCCTCGAACTGCTCCTCGCTGAATTCGAGCCCGGTCCAGTCGATGTCCGCGTAATTGGGCTGCCAGCCGACAGGCGTTTCCTTGGCCTTGGTGCGACCGCGGGCGCGGTCGACGATCCAACGCAGGATGCGCATGTTGTCGCCAAAGCCCGGCCAGAGAAACCTGCCGTCGGCGTCCTTGCGGAACCAGTTGACGTTGAAGACGCGCGGTGTCTCGGCCAGCGTGCGCTGCATCTTGATCCAGTGCCGGAAGTAGTCGCCCATGTGGTAGCCGCAGAAGGGCAGCATGGCCATGGGGTCACGCCGCACTTCGCCAATCTTGCCGGCGGCGGCGGCGGTTTTTTCCGAGCCCATGGTCGCGCCCATGTAAACGCCACCCGACCAGTTGAAGGCTTGGTAAATCAACGGAATGGTGGTGGCGCGACGGCCACCAAACACGATGGCCGAGAGCGGCACGCCGTCGGGATTTTCCCAATCGGAATCGATCGTGGGACACTGCGAGGCCGGCGCCGTGAAACGGGCGTTGGGATGCGCCGCCGGCGTGCCGCTGGCGGGCGTCCAGGCGTTGCCGCGCCAATCGGTCAACTGCGGCGGCGGTGTGTCGGTCATGCCTTCCCACCACACACCGCCTTCGGGCGTGAGCGCGACGTTGGTGAAGATGGCGTTTTTTGCCAGCGCGCGCATGGCGTTGGGATTGGTCTTGTCAGACGTGCCCGGCGCCACGCCGAAGAAACCGGCCTCGGGATTGATTGCCCGCAAACGACCGGTGTCGTCGGGTTTGATCCAGGCAATGTCGTCACCGACGGTCGTGACTTTCCAACCCTCCTGCGCCATTTCGGCCGGCGGGATGAGCATGGCAAAATTGGTTTTGCCGCACGCCGAGGGAAACGCCGCCGCCACGTAGGTCTTCTCCCCCTGCGGATCCTCGACGCCGAGAATCAGCATGTGTTCGGCCATCCAACCCTCGTCGCGCGCCATGTTGGACGCGATGCGCAGCGCGAAACACTTTTTTCCCAGCAATGCGTTGCCGCCGTAGCCGGAACCGTAGGACCAGATCTCACGGGTCTCGGGAAAATGAACGATGTATTTTTCCTGGTTGCAGGGCCACGGCACGTCGGCCTCGCCGGCCTTGAGCGGTGCACCCACCGTGTGCATGCAGGGCACGACGCGTTTCTCATTCTTGTCGATTTCGTCGAACACGGCTTGGCCGATGCGGGCCATGATGCGCATGTTGACCACGACATAGGCCGAGTCGGTGAGCTCGACGCCGAGTTGAGAAATGGGCGAACCCACGGGCCCCATGCTGTAGGGCAGCACATACATCGTGCGACCGGCCATGCAGCCGTCGAAAAGCTTCTTCAATCGCCGCCGCATCACGAACGGATCTTCCCAATTGTTGGTCGGACCGGCGTTGTCCTTGGACAGCGAACAGATGAAAGTGCGGTCTTCGACGCGGGCCACATCCGAGGCATCGGAGCGGGCATAGTAACAGCCCGGCCACAACTCCTCGTTGAGTTTCGTAAACGTCCCGCCGTCGACCAGCGACTGGCACAACGCTGCGTTTTCCTCCTCGGATCCGTCGACCCAGTGAATGGCGGCCGGCTTGCACAGCGCCGCCATCTTTTCGACCCACTTCAGCAGGTTTTTATTCTTACTCAACGGCTGGGCGACATTACGCGTGCTCATTGGACCGACAACCTATGTCCGCATCGCCGACGAGTAAAACGCATTCCCCGATTCGGCCGAGTCATTACCTACCCTTCAACGAGTATCAGCTCAGGTGGTGCCCCGATCGCGAATCCCCGCCGGCTCGACGTGCACCACCACATCGGTGATCTGCAGGGGCGCGGCCAGCAGATAATGTTTCACCGCGCCAGCGATGTCGTGACCCGCGCGCACTGAGATCGTGGGATCGACCTCGATGTGCAGATCCACCAGATAACTCAGTCCGCTGCGCCGCACGCGAAGTTTCTCCACATCGTGCACGCCGGTGACGTTGCGGGCCTCCGCCGCGATGCGCGCCGACACTTCGTCCGGCGCCGCCAAATCCATTACATCGCCGATCGCCCGCTGCAGGATGCGACCGCCGTTGATCACGATCACACCACACGCCACCAATGCCGCCCAATCGTCCGCCGCCGCCAGTTCCGGTCCGCCCCACAGCGCGATCACGATGCCCACAAACGCCGCCGCCGAAGTGATCGCGTCCGCGCCGTGGTGCCACGCTTCCGCATGCAGCCCGCGACTCCCGGTCTCTGCGCCCGCCGCTTCCAGTCGCCGCGCAAAAATCGCCTTCGTCACCACCACCAGCGCCAGCACCGCCAGCGTCCACGGCGCCGGCACCTGATGCGGGGTGCGGATTTCTCTCGCCGCATGCACCGCGATCCACCCCGCCGCCGCAAACAGACTCAACCCCACCGCCAGCGCCGCCAAGGCCTCCGCCTTGCCGTGTCCGTAGGGATGATTGTCGTCGGGCGGTTTCGCCGCCCAGTAAAAGCCGGCCCAGACCATCAGCGACGACACGATGTCGGCCAGCGACTCCACGCCATCGGCCACCAGCGCGTAAGTGTTGCCCAACACGCCCGCGCCGATCTTCACCACCGCCAGGACGGCGTTGAGCATCGCGCCACGCAACACCAGCCGCCCGCCGGTGCGGGCACGATGCGACGCCGCCATCTGGGCGGCCTGCGGGGAATGAAAACGAGTCATGGCAGAAACACCGCCGAACCTGATCGCCGGCACCGCGACAGACGAGCCCGCAATTGACCCTGCGCCGATCCCGGGACACCGTGGGCGCAATCATGCCGGATTTCCCCACCTCGCTCGCGATGGATCCCGTGAAACAGTTTTCGGTCTTCGCCGAAAACCGGGTCGGCCGCCTCTACGATCTCACCGCGGTGTTTCAATCGCACGACGTGCACATCGTGGCGCTGACCGTGCTCGACACCACCGACAGCGCCATTCTGCGCATGATCGTCGACGATCCCGACAAGGCGCGGGAGCTGATGATCAACAATGATTTTCCCTTCACCGAAACCAGCGTGCTCGCGATTGAGATCGGCGGCGAACATCGCATCAAGGACGTGCTCGGCGCCCTGCTCGAAGCCGAGATCAACATCCACTACGTATACAGTTTTCTGATACGCCCGATGGACAAGACTGCGCTCGCGATCAACGCCGAGGATCACGACGTCGCCGCCCAGGCGCTCAACCGCTGCGGCTTCCGCGTGCTCACCCAGGCCGACGTGTCGCGTTAACACTGGAGAACGGACGGGCCTTCGCGCCGCGCTACGAAAGCCCTCATCATTCTCGTTCTCTTACTCGTTCTCGCGCCACTTCACCGCGTCTCGCGGCGCGCGTTCTCCATCGCGTAGATCGTCGTCAGATAACCGTTGTCCAGCACCGGTCCGACCCGCAGTTCCCCGCGAAACGCCAGTGGCACATCCATCTGTGCTGCGACCGGTTCAGCCAATCGCACCGTGATCCACTCGTTGACCTTCGGATCCGCGCCGAAGCAGCACACCATCGGGTCACTCACCAACAGAAACTCCGCCACGTTGCCGTCCTGCATCCGCACCGGCATCATGTAGCCGGTCACGACGACTTCGCTGCGATCCAGCGCCGCGATCTCCGCCGGGATCTGGCGCCGGCTTTCGGCCACCACCGTCGCGTCGTCCTGACCTTCCGCATAGGCCGGCGCCTCGAAAGCAAATCCCGCCAGCCGGTCCCAGCCCACCACCGGCGCGCCCCCGCCGGCGCCTGCCGCGACCAGCGTGACCGCCGTTGCGAGCATACCCACCCCACCGCGCAGAAAACCGAGAACAAAACGGCGATACATTTCCGACATGGCGCACAACGTGTCCGCGTCACCGGCGGCGTCAACCGCGCGTCACGATGCCCGCCGAAAGCGGTGCTCGATCGCACGCCGCTGGCCGGCGCTGAGCGCGGGCAATTCCGGCAAACCGGTGCGCACCTGCGCGGCCGCCAGGGTGGCACAGATTTCCCGAAAATCCTGCCAACGTTCCGCCAACATCTTGTCGCGTTCGGACCCTCCGTTTTCCGCGACCAATTCCGCAGCCAGCGGCGGGGCATGCGCAACCTGTCGCAGCAACGAACGCCACTCCGTCAGCAACCGATCGACATCGCCGCGCCCCGCCTGCTCGAGTCCGGCGATCAACGCCCCTGCCCGCGCCGTGCGTCCGACGATGGCACGCACGACGTCATCGGCCCCGGCGCCGTAAGCCGGCGGGACGCCTTCCTCCAGAAACCCTTCGAACGTGAAGCGGTGAAACGCCTTTTCCGCCAATTGCACCAGGCGGCCGAGTCGACGCGGGTTGGTGCCGCAAAACCGTTCGCCGCCAAACAGGTTGGCCGCATCGAAAACCAGTTCCGCCAATGGATACGTCCGGTCTTCCAACGCCGCCGCGATCACCAGACCTTCCGGCCCGGTGAAGCCCGCCACGATCACGCCACGCAACGTAAGCCGCAGCTTGCGATCCAGCACACCGAGACGTTGCAACGCCCACAGCAACGTCGGCTCCGGCGAGAGCGCCAGACACGCCTCGCGCCAACGGCAGGCGCGGCAGGCCGGAAACGGATTGCGCCGCCGCCGCACCACCCGGGCCCGGCCGGTGTCGGTGCGCTGGCCACAGGGCAGTGTCGCCGGATCGAGCGATTGG
>CBINJL010000187.1:0-6277 GCA_966250925.1 uncultured Opitutus sp.
GGGAAAAACTCCGTGTCGAGCGTCGACGTTTCGCCCCCGGGACGCACCACCACGGCATCGGACTGCACTTCGTATTGGTAGCCGACGGCATCGGTGACGAAGTCGAGCACCCGCCGCAATGTCAGGTCACGCAGCGTCAGACTAACCGTCGGTCGGCGTTGCTGCGGATCGATCACGACGATGTTTACTCCGCCACTGCCGTCGCCGCCCGGATCGAACTCGCGCGACAACTCGCTCAGCGTGCCGATCACCCGATGCAGCTCCACCGCGGTGAAGCTCACACTGGGAATACGGATCGTATCCAGTTTTTGGATCAGCGGATTGTGCCGGCCTGAACCTCCGTCAATCGGCGCAACCGGCTCGGCCGCAATCCGCGGACGCCCCCAGGCCACATTCACTTCTTCCAACAATGAATCCCGTGACGTTTCCCGCGCGGTTTGCTGCGGACGATGATCCCCGCCGGTGTCCGCCATGCGTTGCTGCAAACGCCGAGCTTCCGCATGGTCGGGTTGCAATCGTAGCAACGCCTCCACCGCTTCCCGCGCCGCGGCATCGTCGCCCACCGCAAAGGCCGAGGCGGCATCCGCCCACAGTTGCGCGGTGACGGATGACGGCATTGGCAACGGTGTTGTATCGGCGTCCGGTTCCGCGACGACGACCGGTGGATTCAGATTCGGCGACGGCGTTGGCGTCGGTTCCGGCACGGCCTCCGCAACTTCGACAACCACTGGCGCCGCAGCTTCGTCCACGCGATCATTCGCCAACGTCGCCTGCACCTCGGCGAGCAACCGCTGGATGGTCGCATCCTCCGGTTCACGTTGGGCCAATTCCAGCAGGTCGCGTTCGGCGATCGCGTAGTCGCCGCGATCACGCGCCCGCAACGCATCGGCCATCAGCCGAATCTTGGTTTCAGTCACGGTTTGCGCCGCCAGATCGCCTGGCATCGTGATCAACCCGGCAAAGAGAATCAAAATGCGAAAACAGAGTCGGCGAATTGGTTGAGGGGTATGGTCCATGGCGGGCGGAGTTTCGGGGTAGAAATCAAAGCGATGCCGATCGTGGCGCAGCCATCGGCTGGGACGCGGCAGGATGCAGACTCAGTGTTTCATGTGAGCCATCGGCATGTCGTTTGCGCACGGTCACGACGGCCGGTTCCGCCGAAATGGAGATGACTTCGAAGTCGCCGCTTTCGTGCGACCAACGCCCGCCGACGCCCAAAGTCCGCACTTCCTGCGTGTCGTCGGCCTGCATCCGGCTCCACAGCGCGTCATCCCACAACACTTCGCGCGACGAGAGCCGCACGCGGCGTTGCGCGCGCTCGTCCCAGATCTCCGCTGTCGCCACCGTTTCGCGCAACGGCATGCTGTCGGGTTCGGCAATGTGTTCCGTTTTCACAGCGACCGCACGCACGACCAGTCCGAGATCGGACAACGCTTGCTCTTTTCGGATCAGGAGCGTTTCGCCGGTGACCTGATTTTCGAAAATGCCAAAATGGTTTCCGTCGCCACCGGCATAACCCACCAACTGCAATCGAAACGGCACCCGCTCCACCGCCAGCACCCTCACGCCAAAGGGCGCGGCCATCGCGGCGATGGCATCGGCTTCATGGCCGGACTTCGTTTGCGGCGGTGTGACTGAATAGCGTCCGCTGGCCGGATCAAAATATACCACCGGAGGCGTAAACAAATCAAAGTCCCACGCCTCGCCATGCCCAGGCCGTTTCGGAGTCCCCCAGGTCGCAACGAAGTGCCTTCCCTCGTCCGCCGCGAGCGTCTGCACCGACTCCGGCAACGCATCCACGCCAATGCCACGACGTTGCTGCTGATGCGCCCGAAACTCCGCCAATCGCATCTCACCGCGTCCCACCCAGGCCAACGCTGCGACAAGGAGAACGAAGGCGCCCAACGGAGCCGCGAGGCTGAATCCTGTTTTCGCATTCATGGATCGCCGCCCTCGCTTTCTACCATTTCATTCGCCGCGGGAACCCAGCATTCCAGGGTCACCCAAAACTGCGAAGTATTGCCGGCAATCACCGGAACCGCCCCGGTCGTCACGGCCTCAGACAACTGCGCATCCTCGCGAAACAAGTCCGCCAGTCCACGCGTCGCCGGTTCGCCGGACGCTTCCGCACGGCGCGAGTCGACACTGATTTCATGGATCACGATCGGCAGAGCGACCTGTCTCAAACCCTCAACAAAGTCCCGCAAGGTCGCAGTATCGCCGGAAAACCCCACACGAAACAGCAGCGTAGTGAATCCGTCGATACGAATGGACGCGACTCCCGCCGCCTCCGGCGCAAAATAATCCGTAGACAAGCCGCTCCGATTTCGCGCGCGCGGCGAATCCTTGAGTCCGTTCGCAGGATCTTCGCGCTGCAAACGGATGAACGCATCGGGTTTCGCCGCCCATAGTGCCGCGAGCACACGCGCCGCGATTTCCTGCTGCTGCATGACCCGATTCATCAGCGCGGTATCGGGCGCGTCGTGCGCATAGGCGGAAAACCCAAAACCGGAATCATCCGGCACTGTCACTCCCGCGGCCCGCGCCTGCGTGTGCTGCGATTCAATGTATCGCGCCGTCGCGAGCACCGCATCCGCGCCGCTCAGCCTCCTGCGCTCGAGTGTCGGCACAGTCGACGCGGACAGATTCAGCCGTTCGGCCAGTGCCGTCGCCACTGCATTCGCATCCACCACGACCTGCAAACGCGCATCCGCCACCGCGCGCAACGGCGGTGGACGTTGCGCGTCGAGCGCCTGCCAAGCCTGCAATCGTGTTTGCCAGGCCCGCTCCGCCAGACGGGCCTCTTCACGACCAACAGCGGTCCACCACCCCGCCGCCACCACCGCGGCACCGAGCATTGTCATCGTGATAAAAAATAGGCGCCGCGAAATCATGGTGACGTTGAAACCGATCGTTTGCCGCGCGGATCGATCAGCAGGGTGAAGTCGAAACGCAGCACGCCCGGTTCACCGGCGTCGAATCGTTCGCCCTGCAACTGGGAGACGTGCCGGGCGACAGCTACGCGTTCCAGCAACTGCGTTACCTTCGCGTAGTTCGCCGGATTCACCCGCACCAGCGGATTCGCCCGGTCGAGCAAACGGCCCGACAAACGTAGCGTCAGCACCGACGCGTCAGGTGACGGCATTTCGTCCGGCAACACCTGCAACCGATCAATCCAGACATCGCCCGAATCCAGGAACGCCGCTTGCAGGTCGCTCAAAAGTTCCGGCCAAACCGAAGCCGCGGCGGCGAACGTTTCCATCTGCCGCCGCCGTTCTGCCAGCGCGCGCAGCTCCGTATCCGATTTCTGGATGCTTTCCGCCCAGCCGCGGTGCGGCATCATCTCGCGCTCCAACATTTCCGCCGCTTCCCGATGCGCCGTCGCCATGCGCCGATGGTGGATTCCCGGCAACGCCATCGCGACGGCCAGACACGCGATCGCGGCAATCCATCGCGGACGGCGGCGGCGGACCAGACGCGCCTCCGTCAACGCGGGCGGCACCAGATTGATCGACGCCGCGGACGTTTCGAGAAGACCAAGCACGCCGATTAAATCCTCCGCCCGATCCACGCCGAATCCCCTGATATTTTCCCGCGCAGATGCCGCCCATTCAACATCAGCGGAGAAACTGGTGGAGCCGTGTTCGAGTCCGCATCGGGCCGCCACCGCAGCGGCGAGCTCCGGCACCCGACAGCCGCCTCCGGAAAAACGAATCACCGTCGGAGTGATGGCGTTGGACTGACTGCGATTCGCGGCCAGCGAACGCACCACTTCCGCCTGCAGGCGCTCGCGAAAGCGCGCGGAACATTCTCGCCACGCCGCTATCGTCGGCACATCCGCGGCGAAACGTTCCCCGCCGGCAACCAGATCGCATTTCAACTGCTCCGCTTCGGCGGAAGAGAGGCGAAGCGTTTCTGCGAGATCGCGCGTGACGGCGTTGCCGCCCAGCGCCAAGGCGCGCAATTGCAGGCGCGCGCCCTGGGTCCAAAGCAGATGCGTGGTCCGTGCGCCGACATCGACCGTGAGCTGCGCCACCGCGTCGTTCGCGCCCGTGCCGGTCGCATGTTGACGCCGGGCGAGCGCAGTGGCGATGCCGGCCGGAATCACACTCCAGATCGCGGCGCCGGCATCCGCGAACAACGCAGTGAACCGTGTGATGTCCGACTTCTTCGCCGCGACGACCAGCACATCGATTTTTCCCGCCGCCTCCGCGAGCACGACGTGATCCCAGAACGTTTCCCGCAGCGGAACGGGAAAACTCTGCTCCGCCTCGAACGCAATCAGGCGCTGGAGCTTGGCAAGGTTTGCCGTCTTCGGAACTGAAACGATGCGAGTCAGCGCGATGTGTCCGGGCAACACGACATGCAGCGGCGCTGCGGGGGCGCCCAGTGTCGCCAACACTTCCGCCACCGCGGCGCGTTGCTGCGCCAACACGGTGTGATCGTCGCCAGCCGGATCGGCCAGCGCGTGTCCGGCAAACACCGTGCCGCGCCACCGCGCTGCCCCGCGGCGCGCGAAACGCGCACCGGCGACATGCGCGGCCCCGACTGACATCACGCGCACGACCGAGGGCCGCAGTTTTTCGCGCCAATTTCTCATGGCGACAACTCCAGCATCACCGGCACCCGCGGGTCGCGCGGCGTCGCGAACGGACTGCGGTGTTCCGGTCGCAACACGCCGTCATTGCGCGACGCGTTTTGCTCCGCGAGGCGGCGGAAGTTTCCCACGGCGACGGCTCCGCCAAATCCCGGACCGATCGCCGCCCGTGCGCGGGGCAACGCGGTTTCTCCGCTGTCGACATCAACCAACCAATGCCGCGGCGCATCCGGCACCCGATCACGCCGCACGATGGTCGGCGGCAGATAGAACCGATACTCGTAGCGGCCGGCCGCGAGACTCACGGCGGTGGCCTCGGCCCGGTAAAAGGAAAAGCCGGCCGCCGCGCCCGCGCTGGCGCGTTCGCCGACCGGAGACGTTGCCAGCCAGAATGTCACCCGCACCCGATCCGTCCAACCGACGGGCTCGCGTTCGCGATCAGGATCAACCCGCACGGTGACCACCGCACGCCACCAGATTTCTCCGGCCCGGTCCTCCACCGTGCCGAAACGCACCGAGTCGACCGCCGCTTCCGGTTCAGCCCGAGCCAGACTGAGGGACACTGCGATGAGGGTGGCCAGTCCAACGAACAGTTTGCACCGCCGATCGGACATCTGAGGCGAAAAGTCATTGTGCAACCGATTGGCGCAGTCACGTTAAAACTCACGCCGCCTCCGGTATTTGTCTCATGGATTCGTCTCCAACTCTTGGTTACAAGGTCGCCGTGCTCGTCTTCATCGAAAACGACGCGGGCGAACAACTGCTGCTGCGCCGCGCCAAGGCGCCGAATCTCGGACGCTGGACGCCGATTGGCGGCAAACTGGAAATGGCGCTCGGCGAATCGCCGTTCGAATGCGCCGTGCGCGAGACCGCCGAAGAAACCGGACTCGTGATCACGACGGACGATCTGCACCTCTTTGCGATGATCGCGGAAAAGGCCTACGAGGGCCAATCGCACTGGCTGCTGTTTCTCTTTCGTTGTCGCCGCGTCATCGCCGCACTGCCGGCCGCAATCGACGAAGGCGAATTCGGATTCTTCAGCCGACGCGAAATCGACACGTTGCCATTGCCCGACACGGATCGCACCGCGCTGTGGCCGATCTATGACCGGCATCACAATGGTTTCGTGGCCTTGCGGGCCGATTGTGCACCGGACGCGCCGTTGCAAATCGAGATCGAGCAGGTTTTGTCGGCGCCGCAGTCATTTTAATCTTCAGCGCGCGCGGAGGAGGGTCGACAACGTCACGGGCACAAAACGAAACTGCCCGCGCTGTGCCTGCCGACTCCATTGCCGCCCCCATGGAATCTTCCGCTCCCTTCGCGTCGCGTGCGACCGTGCGCGTCGCCGAGATCGTGCGTGGCGTGGCGTTTCAAACCGGGTTGTTCGTTTGTATCCTGCTCGGCGCCTTCGTGGCGATGCGGCTGATCTCGCTGCCACCGACGAACATCACCGTCATCTGGCTGCCGGCCGGCATCGGCGTGCTGGCGCTGCGCACGCGTCATCGGCACGCGGCCGTGGTCACGCTCTTTCTGGCGCATTGGGCGATCATCGCGCTGGCCAACAATTACCCCTTTCTCACGCCGCGCCCGTGGAGTCTGCTCATGGCCGCGGCCAACACCGCATGTCCGTATCTGGGCGCGTGGGTCTGGCGGCGCTGGATCGGCGGCGATCCATTCGGT
>CBINJL010000188.1:0-6251 GCA_966250925.1 uncultured Opitutus sp.
CAGCGCGTAGGTTTGTCGCCTTCGGGCAAAGCCACCGTCGGCGGCGCCGGCAAGGTGTTGGCGGGTTTTGCCGCGGCCGGTTTTCCGCGACTCGCCGCCAGCGAGGAAGAGGGTTGCCACGACGGCGCCGCGGCGGTGTCCGCTTCACGGCGCGGACGTTCGGATTCGGCGGGCTGCGCCGCCGGCGATGGCGCCCGTTTCGCCGCCCGCGCCTGCACAAGGCCACGCAAGGTGCGTAGTGACTCTTCGGATACGGACACCGTGCTCACGCCCGCCGCCTGCAGCCGGCGCAGTTCCATTTCAAGTGCTTGCAACGTGGCTCGCATGACCGCTCGCGTTGGTCAGGTGTGGAACGGCGTCAGCAGCCGCTCCACATATTTGCCCAGTTGATCGAACTCCAGATTCACCGCGTCGCCGCTCCGTTTGGTATGGAGATTGGTCGCGGCCAGCGTGTGCGGGATCAGCCACACCGCGAAGACATCGTCCTCGACCTCGGCCACGGTCAGCGAGATTCCGTCGATCGCGATGCTGCCCTTGTGCACCAGATAACGCCCGGTGCCGGCCGGCGCACGCACCCGCAGGTAGGTGTCCTTGCCCCGCGTTTCCATCACCTCGACCCGCCCTTTCCCATCGACATGGCCGGTGACGAAGTGTCCGCCCATCTTGCCGTTGAAACGCACCGCCCGTTCCAGATTCACCACCCCGCCCTCGCCCAGATCGTCGAGCGTGGTGAGGCGTTTGGATTCGGCCAGCACATCAAAGCTGAGCGTCGTTTCATCGAAGGCGACCACGGTGAGGCAGCAGCCGTTGACCGCGATGCTGTCGCCGATCTCGACATCGCCCAGCGCCACCCGCGCCCGCACGACCAGACGCCAACTCTCCGCTCGCGGAGCGAAGGCAGCGATCGTGCCGATTTCCTCGATGATGCCGGTAAACATGACGTCTAATGGACCACGTCCGGACGGCAGTGCGCAAGCGCGGAGCCGCGCATTTGCTTTCAACCGGCGGTCGAGAAACCACGAAACACACCAACTACACGAAAGTGGGAGGAAGCGCCTTCAATCGTGATGCACTGCCTTAAGTTATTCGGGGATTCGTGTATTTCGAAGATCTCCAAACACTTTGTTGCGCCATCCGCGCGCCTGGCTCACCGCAGCTTTACCCGCAGAACCGAGGTTTCGCCGTTGCGGCTGACCAGCATGACGACTTCGGGGCGATTGCTGGATTCGACTTCATCGAGCACCGCGATGGCGTCGGCATAGGTCGTGATCGGCCGGCCATCGATTTCCTTGATCCAATCGTCAAACTGCAGGCCGGCCGTGCCGACCGGACTGCTCGGTTTCACAAAATGCGCCACCACGCCCTGCAACGCGGTCGGATCAGCCCGACGAGCCACGGCGTCGCTGTAGACGTATTCGCGCACCGTGAGGCCGAGATTTTCATAATAATGGCGATCCGCTTCTTGCGGCGTCTTCGGCGCATCGCCGAGCACCAAATCAAGATCAATGCGCTGATTGTCGCGCAGCACTGTGAGCGTCAGGCGGTCGCCGGGTTTGCGCCGCAGGATTTCGCGTTGCAAATGCGTGGCCACCACCTGGTCCGGCTTGAGTCGCGGCAGCGGCTCGCCGTCGATCGCCACGATGATGTCGCGCGGTTGCATGTCCGCAGCCACCGCCGGACTGTCGGCCAACACTTCGGAGACAACCAGGCCGGTGCCGTCGAGGCCGAGAAACTCCGCCACTTCGGGATCGACCGGATCGATGCCATCGACCCCAAACCAGGGCAGCGGCCGACCATATGGGTTGTCCGGGATGCGCTGCGCCGCGGCCAGAATTTCGCCAGCCAGACGGAAGGCCGCCGATTCGTCCGGATCGATCAACACCGACAATTCGCCGCGGCGACGTTGCGAGTAAATCACCACCTGTTCGCCAAACCCCGAGGCGCCGGTGCCGAGGAATTCGCCCTGCCGGTTAAACACCGGCAGGCCACGCCCCGTCACCGCGTCGAGCGCGATGCCGGTGAGCTGCGGCAGGCGCTGCACCAGGCTCACCCGGCTGCCGAGATAGTAGGCGTTGAAATCCTCGTCCTTCTTGCGCAGGCCGATGCCCCACACCGCCTCGGCAATCCGCGGTTTGATCGGCTCGCCCGCGGGCAGAAAATCGGTGATCGGACGCAACCCTTCACGCCCCGCCGGCTCGACCCGCACGAAGTGCCAGGTAGTGTAGCCGTCCTGGCCGACGTATTCGCCCTTTGAATACTCGGTGGCCGGTTGCCCCGGCCGGTAAATGCGAAAATCGACCAGTTGCTCCGGCGTGGCACGGTCGCTGATCGCGCCGCCTTCGAGCACGATCGTGCCTTCCCCGTCGATCACGATGCCGTTGGCGAAGTTCACCGTGCGGTCGAGTTCGTGCTCAATGCTGAACTCCACCGCCACCACCGCCGCCAGACGCTCCTCCAGCAGATCGGCGATCTCGGGCTCCGCGGCGAAAAGCCCGGAAGCGAAAACGGTGAAGGCAAGCAGGTGGCGGGGACGAAAAAGCGGCATCATGGTTTCAATACGTAGAGGGAGACGCGGAACTGGCGGCGCGCTTCGAGCAGCACGCGTTGGGGATCGGCGGCATAGGTTTCCTCGGCCGCCTGGATGGCGGCGAGCGTGTCGACATCGGTCCCGTTGACCTTGGTGATGACATCGCCCGTCGCGATGCCGGCCACCGCGCCGGGAAAACCGCGTTGCACGCCGATGACCAGCAGTCCGGAGGCGTTGGGCAGTTGATTTTCCCGCGCATAGGTGCGCGACACCTCGCGCAGACTCAGTCCCCAAATTTCCAATACACCCTCCTCACCGACGCGGCTGACCAGTTCCTCGGTCACGACCGCGAAGTCGGCGATCTGATCGCCACGCTTCACCCGCAGATTCAGCGACGTGCCCAGCGCCTGCGAGGCAATGCGGTGCTGGATCGGCGGCAATTGTTCCGGAAAGCGCCCGTCCACTCGCACGCCGTCGATTTCCAGCAGGATGTCACCACCGCGCAACCCGGCCTGCGCCGCCGGCGAGCCCGGATCGACGCTGTTGATCAGCATCCCGGTGTTGAGTTCGAGGTCGTAGAAATTCTCCAGGTCCTGCAGCGCCCCCGGCACGATGCCGATGTAGCTGCGGGTGATGGCGCCATCGGCTTCGAGACCGGCCACCACTTCCCGGGCGGTGGCGGACGGGATGGCGAATCCCAGATTGTCGGCGCCGAGATAACCGCGGGAATTGATCCCCACGACCCGCCCATCCTCGGTCACGAGCGGTCCGCCGCTGTTGCCCGGATTGATGGCCGCATCGGTCTGCAGCCATGTGTTGAACATGCCGGTTTCATAGCCGCGCACGCCGCGTGCATCGCTGAAGAAACGGCGCGGATTGGAAATAATGCCCCGCGTGACCGTGCGCGTGAGCCCGTGCGGCGTGCCCACGGCCAACACCGTTTGGCCCGGATAAAGGGTCGCCGAGTCGCCGAATTCAGCGACCGCAAACGTGAAGCCTTTGCGCGTAATCTCCTCCTGGTCGAGTCGCAGCAACGCCAGATCCGTCCAATGATCCCAGCCTACCAGCTCGGCGTTGACCCGTTCCAGATTGGCCAAGGTCACATTGATCTCGACCGCGCGTTTGCCGACCACGTGGGCGTTGGTCAAAATCAAGCCGTCCGCGGAAACGATCACGCCCGAGCCCACTCCGCTGCTGAAACGCTTGGCGCCGGCCTCGTAGGCAAACTCCCGCACGTCGATGCGCACGACCGCGTTGAGCAGGTTTTGAAACCCCGGTGAGATCTGTGCAAACAGTCCCGGGATCGCCGTCAGGGCGAGGATCGCCATTCCGAAGAGCCGCGTCATTGACCGGGGTAGTGAAAGTGTCAGAGTGGCCGATTCCTTCCAATGGCTACGCATAGCAAAGATTACGACTTTTCCTCCATCGAACCCCGCTGGCAATCCTTCTGGGCAGAAAACGGGGCGTTTCGCGCCGAGGGTGCGTCTCCAAAACCCAAATACTACGTGCTCGACATGTTTCCCTATCCGTCGGGCGCGGGACTCCATATCGGCCATCCGGAAGGTTATACCGCGACCGACATTCTTGCGCGTTACAAGCGCGCCAAGGGATTCAACGTGCTGCATCCCATCGGCTGGGACGCCTTCGGTCTGCCCGCCGAACAGCACGCGGTGAAGACCGGCACGCCGCCGGCGCAGAACACCCAGGCCAACGTCGATAACTTCCGCCGCCAGATCCAGGCGCTCGGGTTTTCCTACGACTGGGATCGTGAGATCAACACCACCGATCCGCACTACTTCCGCTGGACGCAGTGGATCTTCCTGCAACTTTTTCAACGCGGCCTGGCCTACGTCGACAAGCGGCCCGTCTGGTGGTGTCCCGCCCTCAAAACCGTGCTGGCCAACGAAGAGGTCATCGACGGCAAATCCGAACGTGGCAACCACCCCGTCGAGCGTCGCGCGCTGCGCCAGTGGGTGCTCCGCATCACCGCCTACGCCGAGCGTCTGCTGGCCGACCTCAAGGATCTCGACTGGCCGGATTCGACCAAGCGCATGCAGGAAGCCTGGATCGGCCGCAGCGAAGGCGCCGAGGTCCGCTTCGGTTTGGAAAAGACCGGCCTCGACGATCTGGTCGTGTTCACCAACCGTCCCGACACGTTGTTCGGTGCGACCTTCATGGTCATCGCGCCGGAGCATCCCTACGTCGATGCGCTCACCTCGCCCGAGCAACGCGCCGCCGTGGAGGCCTACCGCAAGCAGGCCGCGGCCAAGAGCGACCTCGAACGCACCGACTTGGCCAAGGGCAAGAGCGGCGTGTTTTCCGGCGCGTTTGCCATCAATCCCGTCAACGGCCACCGCGTGCCCATCTGGATCGCGGACTACGTGCTGATGGGCTACGGCACCGGAGCGATCATGGCCGTGCCGGCGCACGACGAACGCGACTACGAATTCGCCCAGCAATACCACATCCCGGTTGTTCAGGTCATCGAGCCGTCAGACCACTCCGCCAACGGCGATGGCAAGGTCACCCTGCCCTACTCCGGCGAAGGCGTGTTGGTCCATTCCGACGGCTACACCGGCCTGCCTTGGCGCGAGGCCAAACAAAAGATCACGGCCGATCTGGCCGCGCGCGACAAGGGCCGCGCCACCGTCAACTACAAGCTCCGTGACTGGCTGTTCTCCCGCCAGCGTTATTGGGGCGAGCCGATTCCGATCGTGTGGGTCAGCGCGGAAGACTACGCCGCGATTCAGGCCTCCGGCACGGTCGCCCTCCCCGCCGAACCGGTTTCATTCACGGAAGACGGCGTCACGCAATTCGCCGTGCCCGTGCCCGACTCGGCGCTGCCGTTGGAGTTGCCAGCGGTGGAAACCTATCTGCCGGGCGACAACGGTGAAAGCCCGCTCGCCCACGCCACCGACTGGGTCGACATCTGGTTCAACGCCGCCACCGGCGCCGCCGTGCCCGCGAGTCAGGAACGCCCCGCCGGCGACGGCTGGGTGCGCGCCCGCCGCGAGACCAACACCATGCCGCAATGGGCCGGCTCGTGCTGGTATTACCTGCGTTATCTCGATCCGCAGAACGCCGACGCCCTCGCCAGCCCGGAAGCGTTGTCTTATTGGGGCACGCCCGATCTTTACGTCGGCGGCGCCGAACACGCCGTGCTCCACCTGCTCTATGCCCGTTTCTGGCACAAGGTGCTGCACGATGTCGGCGTGCTGCCGCATGATGAGCCGTTCAAGAAACTCTTCCACCAAGGCATCATTCTCGGCGAGGACGGCGAAAAGATGTCCAAGAGCCGCGGCAACGTCGTCAGCCCCGACACCATCATCGCCTCGCATGGCGCCGACACCCTGCGCCTGTATCTGATGTTCCTCGGCCCGCTCGAAGCGATGAAGCCGTGGAACCCGCGCGGCATCGAAGGGGTGCATCGTTTCCTGCAAAAAGTCTGGCGCGAGCTCATCGGTGAAGACGGCCAGCCCGGCGCCAAGATCACCGACGCGACGCCGGAACCGGCCGAGCTGACGCGGCTGTTGCACGAAACGATCAAAAAGGTCGGCGACGACCTCGACGGTCTGCGTTTCAACACTGCGATCTCACAGATGATGATTTTTGCCAACGCGCTGCAGAAAGCGTCGTCCATCAGTCCCGCGTCGGCGCAGGCGTTCGTGCAATTGCTGGCGCCGTTCGCGCCGCACTTGGGCGAAGAACTCTGGACCCGTCTTGG
>CBINJL010000189.1:0-6243 GCA_966250925.1 uncultured Opitutus sp.
GTAATCAGTCAGGGCTGGTATGACTACGATTCGCGCGACTTCACGTTGAAGCTCGACCGCCAGCTCATCGGCGCGGCAGCCGGCTACGCGAACGCGTGGGCAGTGAACTCTCGCCAACCCACCTCCGCAACGGACGACGTCCGCAATCGCGCCCGCGGCCTCGCGCCGCTGCGCGCCTGGACGTGGTGGAACACGCTGCTGTTCTTCGTTCTCGTTTACGCCTCCTCGATTGTCGCCACCGTGCGCTATCAACACACCCGCGGTGAATACGCCCTCGAACTCGGCGGGCATGCGCTCGCCCTCGTCGTCATCGGCGCCGCGGCCTGGCGGCTCACCGGAAAACGTCCGCTGCTCGCGCTGCATCTGCCGCTCGCCTGTGGCTCGCTCCTGCTCGCGGTCGAGCTGCACCGCACCACCACCCGCCCGCCGCCGAATCAAAGCGTCGTGCTCGCGCCCGTCATGGGGTTGCCCTTCGTCTGCTACAACGGCGGCAACGGCCGACTGATCAATAACCACTTTGGTCTGCCGCAGCGGCGCTACTTGGCGACCTTTGTGCCCGGCGAGCACCCCTTTCGCCCGCCCGGCGGCAGCGATCCGGCCCGGCGCGACGCCGCGACCATTGGCACGCCCGTGCTCTCGCCAGTGCACGGCACCGTGGTCGGCGTGGTCTCGCATCTGCCCGATCTCGATCCCGACCAGTCCGACCCGTCCCACCCCGCGGGCAATCACATCTGCATCCAATTCGGTCCGGCTCGCTTTTTGTATCTCGCCAACCTGAGTCAGCACAGCGTGCTGCCCGCGATCGGCGACACCGTCGATCCCGGCCAGCTGGTGGCCCGCCTCGGCAAAAACGGTTCGTTCTCGGAATCCGCACTGATCGTGCTGGTCGTGACCAATCCCAACGTCATTCTCTCCGACACCGTGAGCCTGCCGTTTTATTTCTCCGGCATGGAAACAGCAGACCACGATCACGCCAACGCCACCACCAACGCGGCGGACGGCCCGCTGATTTTCCCGCAACGCAATGCCATCCTGCATCCGCTGATCCTCCCCCTCGCCCCATTCTGGCAAACGCCCGCGACCGCAACGCCGTGACCGCCACGCCCTGCAGTAGCAGAGCCACAACGACGATTTTAACGCAAAGTGCGCGAAGGCCGCAAAGGAAGCCACTCCGCCGCTTGGGGTTTACAGGAGGAAACGGAGGGGAACAGAGCCGTCAGCCTGAAGGGTTTTAACGCAAAGCACGCCAAGGTCGCGAAGAATGCAAAGGAATGCCCCTGCGAATATGTAAGGGCTTTGCGTGCTCTGCGTTAAGTATCACGGCTCAGCGGCGCAGCCAGCGAAAGAGTTCGAGCCGCAGATCCTCCGCGTCCCAGTGTTTCGGCCGCACCACGACGCGATAGCTCAGCTCCCAAACTTCACCTGGCTCCAGTTTGCGCGGCGTTCCGCCCAGAATGGTCGCCACCAGCCGGCGGCGATCTCCTTCGCCGACCAGCCGCCAGGCATGCGGACCGCGCGTGCTGCGCGGATCAGCCAGCATCGCCACGCTGCCCGGATGTCGCACGTCGGGATGCAGCCGCACCGCCACCGCTTGGGAAAAGGCAAACGTGTCGTCGGCAGCGGCATCGCCATCCCCCTGTGCTGCCGTCGAAGACAGAGGCGTGACCATAAATTCCGCCGGCGAATCCGCGACGGCGAGCGTCAGGTGCAGGCCGCTGCGGCAGGCGTCGTCATCGACCAAAACCGCGCCAGCTTCGCCCGCGGTGAAATGGCTGGTCCAGTCGAGGTGATATTTTCCGTTGCGCCCGATTTCCGAAATCACGAGATCACGATACTCCGCGAGTTCGCGCCGCCCGGACGGGTGCAGGTAGTCGATGCGCTGCCGCACCACGCACCCGCCGTCGGGCAACATTTCAATCACGGGCTCGCGCCAACGCACTACGCCGCGGCGATCGGCCGCAACATCGTCCGCGCCCGTGTAGTCGATGCCGTTGATCGACGCCCAACGCAGACTCAGGCCGGGCGCTCCAAGCAATGGTAGTCCTCCGGGGATGCGCAACGGGCGAATCGTCGGCGCGGATTGCTCCTCACTCCATTCCACGCCGATCACCTCGCCGCCGGTTTCGCTCCAGACCAGGCGGGACGTCTCGCGTATCCACTCGGCACGCACCGGAGTCGTCGCGGTGAATCCGACCAAGCCACACAAAATCCAACAACAAAAACTCCAGGAGCAGCTACGAGGGGGCATGGGCCGAACGAACAGCAAAACGCCGCTGCGGACAACCGAAGCGGCGTTGGAAATTCAGTGAACGTGCAGAGCGACGTATCGCTCCGCATCAGACTGGAACTCGCGCTCAGCGCGCCGGCACGTCGCGCGGCGTGGGACCGACGTAGATCTGGCGCGGACGATTGATCTTGGACTTCGGATTCGAAGCGACCTCGTGCCATTGCGCGATCCAGCCGGGCATGCGGCCGATGGCGAACATGACGGTGAACATTTCGACCGGAATCTTGAGCGCGTTCATGATCAGGCCCGAATAGAAATCGACGTTCGGGTAGAGCTTGCGCGAGATGAAATAGTCGTCGCTGAGCGCGGCCTTTTCCAGGTTGCGGGCGATGTCGAGCAGCGGGTCGTCGGTGATGCCGAGGCTTTCAAGCGCCTTGTCGAAGCTGCCCTTGATGATCTTGGCCCGCGGATCGTAGTTCTTGTAAACGCGATGACCGAAACCCATCAGGCGGGTTTTGCCGTTCTTGGCGTCCTCGATGAACTTTGAACCATCGTCGCCGGCCGCATGGATGGCGTTGAGCATTTCGAGCACGGCCTGGTTGGCGCCGCCGTGCAGCGGGCCCCACAGGGCGTTGACGCCGGCCGCAGCCGAGGCGAAGAGATTGGCGCCGGCCGAGGCGACCATGCGCACGGTCGAGGTCGAGCAGTTCTGCTCGTGCTCGGCGTGGAGCAGCAGGAACAGGTTGATGGCCTTGGCGACTTCCGGCGTGGCCTTATACTCGTCGTAAGGCGCCGAGAACATGAGGTGCAGGAAGTTCTCCGCGTAACCCAGATCCTTGTGCGGGTAGTTCAGCGGCAGGCCGTTGAAGACACGATAGGTGTGGGCCGCGATGGTGCGCACCTTGGACAACGCGATGGCCGCGGCCTCGTCGAAATGTTCGATGTCGCGCTGGTGATTGTTCGACGCGATGTGCGGGTAGTAGGCACCGAGCGCGTTGAGCGACGATGACAGCACCGCCATCGGATGCGCGTCGCGCGGGAAGCTGCGGATGAACTGCGCCATGCCTTCGCGCAACGGCGCTTCGACCGTGAGGGCCTTGGAGAATTTCTTGCGCTGCTCGGGCGTCGGCAGTTCGCCGTAGATCACCAGATACGCCACTTCCACGAAGTCGCATTTCTCGGCCAACTGCTCGATCGGATAACCCCGATAACGCAGGATGCCGGCCTCGCCGTCGATGTAGGTGATGGCGCTCTGGCACGAGCCCGTGTTGCCGTAACCCTCATCGTAGGTGATGTAGCCGGTGGAGGCGCGTAACTTGCGCACATCGACCGCCTTCTCCCCCTCGGACCCGATGATGATGGGCAGTTCGAGCTCTTGGTCTTCAATCTTCAGGGTAGCGGTCTTGGACATAAGCGACTCAGGCAAACGGCATTTGCTCACGGTTGCAAAGCAAAGACCGATCCAAAGCGCGCCAATTGCGCAACATTAGGCGGCAAACTCGGCGAGGTTAGCGGTTCGAATCCCCGCGCTCGTCGGCACCGCACTCAGCCCGCCGCCACCGCGGCGAAATTGCGATAGATTTGCAACCCCTTGGCCTGGCTTTTCTCCGGGTGGAACTGGGTCGCGAAGCAGCGGCCGCGGGCGATCGCTGCAGTGAAGGCGCCGTCGTAATCCGCCGTGGCCAGCACAAGACTCGGATCGGCCGGCACGCAGTGAAAACTGTGCACAAAGTAAAACGACTCACCGTCGGTCGCGAGGTCGGCCCGCAGCGGCGATTCCGGTTGCACAAACCGCACCGTGTTCCAGCCCATGTGCGGCACCTTGAATTCAGGCGACAGGCGGAAGCGTTTCACTTCGCCCGGAAAAATACCGAGGCCTTCGACCCCACCCTCCTCCGAGCGTTCGAACAACGCCTGCATGCCGAGGCAGACGCCGAGGAACGGTCGGTCTGCGGCGATCCATTCGCGCACGGCATCGGCCAGACCGGTCGCGCGCAACGATGCCACGCAATCCCGCAGCGCGCCCACGCCGGGCAACACGAGCCCAGTGGCATTGGCCGCCGCGAGTTCGGCGGGGTTGCGAATCACCTGCGGCGCCGCACCCACGGCTTCGAGAGCCTTGGTCACGCTGCGCAGGTTGCAGATTCCGTTGTCGACGACGGCGATCATCGCTTCGCGATGAAGTCGAAAGTCCAAAAGTCTAAAAGTCTAAAAGTCGGATGGCTGATCCCTGACTTTTAGACCTTCGGACGTTTAGACCTTTAGACTCCTCAGATAAGCCCTTTGGTTGACGGCAGGCTGTCGACCGCACGCGGATCGATCGAAGTCGCGATGTCGAGCGCACGGGCGAGGCCTTTGAAAATCGCCTCGGCGACGTGGTGCGGTTCTTCGCCGTAAACCAGTTGCACGTGCAGATTGGCCGCCAGCGCGTTGCTGAAGGCGCGGCAAAATTCCTTCACCAGGATGATGTTGAAATCACGCACGAACATGGTCGGCGCATCGGCGGAATACACCAGATGCGGCCGGCCGCCGATATCGACGACCACGCGGGCCAGCGACTCGTCCATCGGGAGCAGAAAAAATCCGTAACGGCGAATGCCCTTCTTGTCGCCCAGCGCCTGCTTGAAGGCGTCGCCGAGCACCAGGCCGACGTCCTCGACGGTATGATGATAATCGACGTCAACGTCGCCATCGCAGCGCACGGTCAGGTCAAACAGGCCGTGCTTGGCGAACAGCGTGAGCATGTGGTCGAAGAACGGCACGCCGGTGGCCACGTCGGCCTTGCCGGTGCCATCGACAACGAGCGTAAGCGCGATGTCCGTTTCGGCGGTCTTGCGCGAGAGGGTTACGGAGCGGGTTTCAGCCATGCTTGGATTGCTTCATCGACGGCGAGCATTTCGTCGTCGGTGCCGACGCTGATCCGCAGGAAGGAGGCGGTCAAGGCGTGGCTGGGGAAGGCGCGCACGAGGATGCGACGGGTTTTGAAAAACGCAAAAAGATCGGCCGCGACGGCGGGACCACTTTCGCCGGCGGCGTTGCGCGGTTCGACAAAAAGGAAATTGGTCGCGCTGCGATAGACGAACCAGTCGCGCTCCGCCCACTCCGTCGCCCACAGATCGCGGGTGCGTTTGATCTTCCCGATGATGGCGCCGTAATACGGCGTGTCGTCGAGCGTCGCGAGCGCGGCGACCTGCGAGAGACGGTTGACGTTGTAGCTGTCGCGCACGCGATCGAGCAGGCCGATCGTCTCGGCGTCGGCCAGCGCGTAGCCGACCCGCATGCCGGCGAGCGCATGGGCCTTGGAAAAGGTGCGCACGACGACGAGGTTGCGATACTCCGCCAGCAGCGGCACGGCGTTCTCCTCCGCAAACGGCGCGTAGGCCTCGTCGACGACGAGCAGACCGGGAAACGTTTCCAGGACGCGGCGCAGCTCGGCGTTGGAAAAGCCGACGCCGGTGGGCGCGTTGGGCGAGGTCAGGAAAAACGCCTTCGCACCCGATGCCGCGATCCGCTCAATCGGCAGCCGCATCGAGCGGTCGAACTCGATCACTTCGGTCCCGCCGTCCTGGATCGCGACGAGAACCGGATAGAGCGAATAGCTCGGCAAGGTGAATCCGGTCGGCGCCGCATCGCCGCCGAAGACGCGCACGAGCAGGTTGAGAATGTCATCGGAGCCGTTGCCCACGATGACCTGTTCCGGCGCGAGTCCGTGATGTCGCGCGATTCGCGCCCGCAGCGGCGCGCTGGTCGGATTCGGATAAAGTCGCAGCGACGCCCCGTCGGCGCCCAGCTCCGCCACGATGGCCGCGGCGACCTTGGGACTCGGCGGATAAGGGCACTCGTTGGTGTTGAGCTTGATCCAGCCGGTGTCAGTCGGCTGCTGTCCCGGCGTGTAGGCGTGCAACGCCGGCACGTGCGGTCGGGCGAGTTCGGAAGGCGTGGACATGGAAAGGAAGGGCCGGATTGAGGCGCCGTTAACAATGATCGCGCGGCGATCAGTCGACGCGGATCGTGGC
>CBINJL010000190.1:0-6241 GCA_966250925.1 uncultured Opitutus sp.
CGTCGCGAGCGACATCAAAAAGGAATACTACCTTTCCATCCTGCTCGACCGCGCCACTTCCCGCCCGGTCATCATCGCTTCGACCGAAGGCGGCATGGACATCGAAAAGGTCGCCGAGGAAACCCCGGAAAAGATCACCAAGGTCTTCATCGATCCGGCCTACGGTCTCGCCGACTACCAGATCCGCCAGATTCTCTTCGGCCTCGGCTTCGACAAGAACGAATCCAAGAACGCCTACAAACTCATCCAGAAGCTCTACGACTGCTTCTGGCAGACGGACGCCTCCATGATCGAGGTCAACCCGCTCATCACCACGCCCACCGGCGATGTGCTCGCGCTCGACGCCAAGGTTTCCTTCGACGCCAACGCCCTCTACCGCCACCCTGACATCGTGGCCCTGCGCGACCTCAACGAAGAGGACCCCAAGGAAATCGAGGCCTCCAAATACGACCTGGCCTACATCGCCCTCGACGGCAACATCGCCTGCCTCGTCAACGGCGCCGGCCTCGCCATGTCCACCATGGACATCATCAAACACTTCGGCGGCAACCCGGCCAACTTCCTCGATGTTGGCGGCGGCGCGTCCAAGGAAAAGGTCGTCGCGGCCTTCAAGATCATCCTCGGCGACGCCAACGTGAAGGGCATCCTCGTCAACATTTTCGGCGGCATCATGGACTGCAACGTCATCGCCGAAGGCGTGGTCGAAGCGGTCAAGGAAGTCGGCCTCTCCCTCCCCCTCGTCGTCCGCCTCGAGGGCAACAACGTCGACGCCGGCAAGAAGACCCTCGCCGCCTCCGGCCTCTCCCTCGTCGCCGGCGACTCCATGGCCGACGCCGCCCAAAAGATCGTCAAACTCGTCGCCTGATCTCCCAACCTTCAACGCAAAGTCGCCAAGACACAAAAGCTCCGACCAAGAGGCCCTCCTCGCCCCTTTGCGACCTTAGCGTCTTCGCGGTTTTGCGTTAAAAAAACACTTCAATGAGTATTCTGATCTCACCCGAAACCAAGATCATGGTCCAAGGCATCACCGGTGCCTTCGGCGGCAAACACGCCGGCCTCTCCATTGACTACGGCACCCAGGTCGTCGCCGGGGTCACTCCGGGCAAAGGCGGCCAGTTCTTCGAACACGGCGACGTGAAGGTTCCGATCTTCAACACCGTCGCCGAAGCGGCTACCGCCACCGGCGCCACCGTCTCCGCCATCTTCGTGCCGCCGCCCTTCGCCGCCGACGCCATCCTCGAATGCGTCGACGCCGGCCTCGATCTCGCCGTCTGCATCACCGAGGGCATCCCGGTCAAGGACATGGTCCGCGTGAAGCGCGCCATGCAGGGCAAAGCCACCCGCCTCGTCGGCCCCAACTGCCCCGGCCTCGTCACGCCCGGCACCGGCGACAAGTCCCACGGCGGCTGCCGCATCGGCATCGCCCCCGGCTACATTCACCAAAAGGGCCACGTCGGCGTCGTCTCCCGCTCCGGCACCCTCACCTACGAGGCCGTCTACCAGCTCACCGTCAAGGGCATCGGCCAGTCCACCTGCGTCGGCATCGGCGGTGACCCCGTCAACGGCACGTCCCACCTCGACGTGATCAAGATGTTCAACGACGACCCCGAGACGCACGGCATCATCATGATCGGCGAAATCGGCGGCACCGCCGAGGTCGAGGCCGCCCGCTGGATCAAGGAAAACTGCCGGAAACCCGTCGCCGGTTTCATCGCCGGCGCGACCGCCCCCGCCGGTCGCCGCATGGGCCACGCCGGCGCCATCGTCGGTGGACACGAGGACACCGCCGCCGCCAAGATCGCCGCCTTCGAGGAATGCGGTATCGAAGTGGCCACTACGCCGTCCGACATGGCCGACGCCCTCCTCCGCAAGGCCCAGTCCCTCGGCGTGACCCTGAGCTAAGAAAATCGTTCTTCGATCTCTTACTCCTTCTCGTTCGCGAAAAGCCGGCCCGCAGGCCGGCTTTTTTATTGCCCGTCACTTCCAATCTGCGCGCTGCGTTCCTGCCGCCGCGAATTCGCGGAATAATAAAACATCATCCCGTCCGGCGTGATCGGCACATCACGCACTTCCTCCCCGCGCTCGATCCGCTCCGCCCACATCGGCCAGTTGTGCCAAGCCCAGGCCTGCAGCCGAAAGTGCGTCAACGCCACCGCCAGCACGAGCACGAGCCAGGCGACGCCTCCCCATCGCATCCTCCCGTCCGCCCGCGCGGTCAATTGCACCAGCGTCCAAACCACCAGCAGCTTCGGAATCCAGAAATAGCGATCTCCGTTAAACCCGCCGTGCAGCGGCCGCAGGCTTTCCGGAAAACGCCACAGGCTCGCCAACGCCACCGCCGCGCCAAACGCCAGCCACATTCCCAACGGTCGCACCGCCGCGTCCGGCCGCGCCCGCCAGCTCCACCAGCCTAGAAGGCCCACGGCCAACAGCAGTCCGCCCCACATCAACGTCGCCGCCGATAGTGTCGCCGGCAGGCAGAGTTGCCCCATCACGCGCTTGCCCAGCAGCAACACCGCCTCGCCCCACGTCCACGCGCGTTCAGTCCCGCCACCGGCCTGCGCCGTATGCAATGCCCCCCACTGTATCACTGCGGTGGATACTACGACCGTCGCCGCGATCACCGCCGGCCAGGTGCGTCGCCAAACGGCCCGCAGCACAAAAAACGGCGCAGCCAGGATCGCAAAAATTCCGGTCAATCCCACCACCGCCATCGCCACGCTTTCGGTCACGACGCCGCTCCGCGTTCGCGGATCACGCGCGCTCCACCACAACGGCCACAACAACGCCAGCGTCCACTGCGCATTGGTCAGATTGAACCGCACTTCATGCGTCGGCGGCACCAGCGCCAGCGCCATTATCAACGCGCCGCGCCAGCGCAGATCCAGCCGCGGCGAAAACACCAGTAGCCCCACCGCCAGCCAACCCAACGTGGCGCCGAACACAAACAGCGCCGGCATCGCCACCACCGGCGCGCCGATTCCCACCCAGAACCCGGCCCACAACCGCATTGCCAAATGATGATACCCCGCATGCGGCAGGTTCAGCGCCTGGCCTCCGAGATGATCGGCCTGATGAAAAAACACGCTGGCATCCTCGGCCCAGAACTGCGGCGCCGAAAACGTCGACGGACAACGCAGCACCGCCAACACCAGCCCCGCGCCAACCCAAATCAACGCCCGCCGCCACGGATAATTTTTTCCCAACGCCGAATCGCCCTGCATGCCTCCCCAGCCAACCACCCGCCTCCCTCCACGCGCAACCGCGTTTCCGGCCCCCGCCCCCGTTCTCCACATCCCCCCGCTTGTCCCGTAATACCTGAATACCGAGGGAGGTGGATTGCTGTAGCCCACTGCGGGAGCGCAGGGAGAGGCGGTGTCGGCCGCACCGCAAAGTCCCGCTGCTCCCGCAGCGGGCTACACACCTTTCCCACTTGTCACGTAATACGTGACAAACAGGCAGCGCCTTTCCCCTCGTGGCTTCCGCCTGACAGGCCCATTTGTCACATAATGAGTGACAAATGGGTATGGGCCGGGCGTGAAGGTTCAGCAAACGGTGGGTCGTCATTTCGATGGGTTTGGGCTCGGATGGCGGACACCCCGTCGACGGCTTTCCTATGAATCGCTGCTGCTTTATTCTCCTGCTGTTTTTTGGGGTGCGGTCAGCTGTCGGCCATGACCATCCGCAGCATGAAACGGCCGAACTTATGGCCGAGGCGGCGACGGCGTTTCTCGGCGCCCTGGACGATGATGATCGCGCCGATGCGGTGCTGTCGCTCGAATCGGCCGAACGGGAAAACTTTCACTACGTCCCGCTGCGTCGTCGCGGGGTGGTTTTCAAAGACCTCAATCCAGCGCAGCGCGAACTTGCCCTCGAACTCCTCCGCACCGCGCTGTCGGTTTCCGGCGCGCGGCAAGCGCGGCAGATCATGGAACTCGAAGCGATCCTGCGCGGACTCGAAAATGGCGCGCCGCATCGCGATCCCGAACTCTACTACGTCACCGTCTTCGGTGAACCGGGAGAGCTCCCGTGGGGCTGGCGTTTTGAAGGCCATCACTTGTCGGTCAATCAAACCGTGACCGCCGACGGCATCTCCGGCACGCCGTTGTTTTTCGGTGCGAACCCGGCACGAATTTCCGCGGGTCCACGCGCCGGCGAACGTATTCTCGGCGAAACCGAGGACGCCGGCCGCGCTTTTGTGCTCAGTCTATCGGATGTCCAGCGCGACCACGCTGTCATCGCCGACCGTGCGCCGTTTGAAATCGAGACCGGGCAGCGGCCGCGCGTCGATCCGCTCAAGCCCGCGGGACTGCCGTATGCGGAGATGACCGCGGCACAACAGGAGGCCCTGCGCGCGCTCGTGCAACTTTACCTCGATCGCCACGCGCACGAGATTGCCGTCGCCTCACGTGAACGCATCGCCGCCCATGGATTTGGAAATCTCGTCTTCGCCTGGGCCGGTCCGCTCGAGGCAGGACGCGGTCACTACTATCGGGTGCAAGGTCCGACCTTCGTCATCGAATACGCCAATACCCAGAACGACGCGAATCACCACCACACCGTGTTTCGCGATTTCGAACGCGACTTCGGCCGCGACCTGCTGGGCGACCACATGCGCACGCAGCACGGTCACGAGTGACGCGGGAGCGGCGTTGCGGAAGGCAACGCACGATGACCACTCCACTATAGGCCGAGCAAGCGCGGCCCCTACAATTTCGCCGCTGACGCAACCTCCAAGTTTGGAACTCAGTCCACCACCCGGCAGGGCAGCAGGGCGGCGTCCTGCATGCCGTGGATGATCTTTTTGTCGGGCGGGCAAAAGGTCGCGAGCGCGCCGCACAATTCGGTGCGTTCGCCGCGGACGAAGTAATACGGGCAAAGCCGCAACCGGCCTTGGCGCGGGATCGCCTCGGCCGGCGTATCCGCGTTGTCATTGGAATTCGGATACAACCGATGCGTCAGCCGCCGCGGTTTGCGGTAGGCCTGCAACACGTGGAGATTGTGCGGCGCGTCGGCGATGGCGATGTCGACTCCGGCCTGCCATTCCTCGCGCGAACAATCAGCACCGTAAACAACACTTCGCGCACCCCAAGCCGACTCGTGAAATCCGGAAATCTTCAGAATGAGTTCACGCTCCTTTTGCGAGGCGTCGACGAGGCGGCGCCAGTCCGGCATGGGTTTGCCGCCGACCGTCGGTCCGTCCAGCACCGCGCCGGGCGGCAGCGGCGCGGGATCGACCACCCAGGATTCGGGCAACAGTTTGCGGAGGCGTTTGTGCGAGCGACCGGGCAGCGCCTCGCGCCAGTAATCCTCGAGCAGGTGATGATGGAACAACGCGGCAGCGAGCTTCTCTTCCTGATAGGGCCGCATCGGCGGCGCGATGGCGACCTCGCCCGATTCCCACGCCTCGAAGAGGTATCGCGCAGTCGAAACGTTATCCAGATCGTGCAGTTCGAAGAAGCGGTAGATGACATCGATCTTCTCGGGGTTGCCGTCGACGTCGAAACAGAGCGACGTGCCGAGCGGAAACAGATCGTCGGGATCGAGGCAAAACACGCGTTGGCCGCGACGCTGCAATTGCTCCGCGATCCAGTGCATTTCCGGGCGATAAGTGGCGGATTCGTCGCTGATGACGATCGCGATCAGCGGATTGCCGAGATTCGGTGCGAGGGCCGCGAGCGACTTGTGGAAGCCGGTGATCATGGCATCGCCGGCGCCGACGACATCGCCCTGCTCCGAATAGAGCCGATTCAAAAATGCCGTCAGGCCGATGCCGCCGGGCACCGAGTCGAGTTCGGTCATGACAAACCCATCGTCGGTCAACAGCAGGTCCGGTCGCAGCACGGTCGGAAACACGCCGCGCTGGCGTTTGTCACGGGCGTGCGCGACAAGCGCCGCCGGTTTACCGCGATCCAGATAGTCTGCCACCCAGGGCGCGACGAGGGTCTTGTTGCGGAGCAGATTCTTTCCCGCCGCCGAGCGCAGGTAGAGGTTTTCCAGCGCCTGATGGAAGTGCAGGCAGGCTTCGCCGATTTGTTCGAGGTCGGCGACCTCGGCCTTCGTCAACGGCCACGCCTCGGGTGAGAGTTGCCAGGTCTTGGCCTCGAAGAGCGAAGTGTTGGCAAAGGCGTGCTGGAGGTGATCGCGGGAAATGTCGGACATGGCAAAACGGCGGCTCAAACGCTGAATCGCAGACCAGCCGGATGGCGAACGGTTAGGAAAGAATTTTGCGCAAGTCCCG
>CBINJL010000191.1:0-6241 GCA_966250925.1 uncultured Opitutus sp.
CGACAAACTCGCCGTCGTCGGTCTCGACGGCTTCGTCGACACCATCGTCACACCTGTCGCTCTGCGCTCGGGCCAGGGCGAAAATTTCGAAGCCATTCCCACCATCAGCGCCTTCGGGGAACGCATCCTCGGCGCCGCCGGCAAGAGCACCAATCTCGAGCTCTACCCGCGCATGGACAAGCTCGGCGGCAACGGTCCCATCATGGCCATGGCGCTGCGTTCGCACGGCTGCGCGCTCAAATACATCGGTGCCCTCGGCCGCGGCGCGATTCACCCGGTGTTCCAGGACATGGCCAGCCGCGCCGAAGTCATTTCCCTCTGCGATCCGGCCACCACCATCGCGGTCGAGTTCGACGACGGCAAACTCATGCTCGGCCAGATGCGCAGCATGGATGAAATCACCTTCGAGCGCATCGTCGAAAAAATGGGTGCGCCCGCCCTCGATCGCGCCCTCGGCGCCGCCGATCTGATCGCCCTGGTCAACTGGACCATGATCCCGAGCATGACCGATATTTTCCGGCAACTCGTGCAACAGGTCCTGCCGCGTCTGCCCCGCCGCGACCGGGTGTTTTTCTTCGACCTCGCCGATCCTGAAAAACGTTCCCGCGAGGACCTGCTGGAAGTGCTCGAAGTGATCAAAACTTTCGGCGACTTCGGCCGTGTGACGCTCGGACTCAACCTCAAGGAAGCGCAACGCGTCCACCTAGCCCTCGGGTTTCATCCGCTGCCGGTCGACGAAGACGGCCTCCGCCAACTCGCCGCCGACATCCGCGAAAAACTCGGCTACGCCACCGTCGTCGTGCACCCCAAGGAATCCGCCGCCTGCGCGACCGCCGAGGGCACCGCCTGGATTCCCGGCCCCTACACCTCCAAGCCGCGCATTACCACCGGCGCCGGCGACCATTTCAACGCCGGCTTCAGCACCGGCCAGTTGCTCGGTCTCACTCCGCAGGCCTGTCTCACCCTCGGTGTCTGCACCAGCGGCCACTATGTCCGCACCGGCGAAAGTCCGTCTCTGGCCGACATCGAAACCTTCCTCGCCAAGTGGTCCTGATTGTTACAGTCTCGTTTTCGTCATGTCCCTCAAAGAACCATCCTTGGGTAAACTGATATCGTTCGAAGGCGCCGAAGGCAGCGGCAAGTCCACCCAGATCGCCCGCCTCGCCAAACGCCTTGCCGCGCAGAAGGTCGACGTGCTCAGCGTGCGCGAACCCGGCGGCACCGAAATCGGTGAACAGGTGCGCAACATCATCGTGCACAACTCCAACGGCGACGAGATGTGCGCTGAGACCGAGTTACTGCTCTTCGCCGCCGCCCGCGCCCAGCTCGTGCGCGAGGTCATCGCCCCCGCCCTGCTCAAGGGCACCGTCGTGCTCAGCGACCGGTTCATGGATTCGTCCACGGTTTATCAGGGCATCGCGCGCAATCTCGCCTCCGACCCGGTCAGCCTGATCAACACCTTCGCCATCGGCAACGTCATGCCCGCGCTCACCATCGTGCTCGACGTGCCGCCCGCCGTATCCAAAAAACGGATTCGCCAGCGTGCCTCCGACGTGCCCGACCGCATGGAGCGCGAGAACATCGATTTCTACAAAAAGGTCCGCAAGGGTTACCTGCTGCTCGCGAAAAGCATGCCCGAGCGCATCGTCGTGATCGACGGCACCTTGCCGGAAAACCAGATCGAGCGCGAAATCTGGAAGGTCGTCCAAAAGGCCCTCGGTGAACTCGCCGGCGAAACGATCAAACCCGCCGCCAAAAAGACCGCGTCCGCTCCGGTCCAATCGAAGAAACGACCGGCCAAAAAATCCGCCGCGGCCAAGTCCGGACGCTGATCGCGTCCCGCGTCGTCCGCTCGTCCTCTCCGGATGCCCGCCCTCGCCTGGCCCGATTCGCTTGTTGGCACGCCCGCCGTGGCCGTGATTGAGCGCGCCATCGAGCGCCGCCGGCTTTCGCACAGCCTGCTCATCACCGGCGACGAATACGAGACCCTCGTCGCCGTCGCCCAGTCCATCGCCGACCGCCTGCTTTATCCGGCCGACACGGAACCGGTCACACGGTTTTCCGCGGACGAACATCCCGACTGCTTCAGCCTGCGCCCGGCCGGCAAGATGCGCCAGATCAAGGCCGGCAAGTCCGCCGACGACCCCGGCAGCATGCGCGAATTCATCCGCAAGATCGCCGTGTCCGCCTCCGTCGGCGACCACAAGGTCGGCATCGTGCACGAGGCCGACCGCATGAACGTCGCCACCGCCCACGTGTTTCTGAAAACCCTGGAGGAGCCACCGGCCCACACCACGCTGCTGGTGCTCACGACGCGTCCCTACGCGCTGCTGCCCACCATTCGCAGCCGTTGTCTCAACTTCCGTTTTCCGTCCGCCGAAGTGGGTTTTCTACCCGATGGCTGGCGCGCCTGGATCGACGATTACAAGACTTGGCTCGGCCGTCTCTCGGCCGGGGTTTCCGACCGCAAGGCCGCGGCCGACGCCATCTTTGCCGCCTACGGCCTGACGGCGCGTTTCGGTGTCATTCTCGATGCCGCCACCGATGACGCGTGGAAAGCCCAGAAACAAAGCCTGCCCGCCGAATTGGAAGACGACGAAAAGGTCGCCATCGAAACCGGTCTCGCCAACGGCCTGCGGCTGAAACTTTTCGCCGGCATCGAACACGCCACCCGCGACTTCGCCCTCGACCGCATCAGCACCGGTGACGAATCCTACCGACGCGCCTTCACCGCCGCGGTGGAAAAACTTGAGCACACCGTCGGCCTGCTCCGCCTCAATCTCAACGTGCAGGCCGCGCTGGAAAGCTTCTTTCTCGCCTCCCTTCGCCTCTGGGCCGCACGGCGATAAAACAAACCGCTCCCCGCCCCTGGGAACGCCGAGCTCCTGCTCGGCCCGTCATCTCCCCCTGCCCCCGCGTTCTCGTTCTCGTAATCGTTCTCGTTCTCCTTCCGCCCAGCGGGCGAATTCCGCCCTGCGGGGATAAAGATTAAGATAAAGAAGAAAGAGAAAGATTCTCCTGGGAACGCCGAGCTCCCGCTCGGCCCCCATCTGCCCCACTCCGCCGCGGGCTGACACCAGGTCAGCCCCTACCTTTTCAGCACACTCATTCTCGTTCTCGTAATCGTTCTCGTTCTCGCACTGCGCTACGCCACTCCCGCTTTGCTTAACATTGCGATCCTCGCGCCCGGTCCGCGACTTGCTCAATCGCGTGCGACTGTGCCACGTTGGCCGGTCCTGCCCGCGACATGACCGTTTCCAATCCACGTCCCAAGCTGCTCAAACTGGCGCTGCCGATCTTCATCGAGCAGGCCATGCACCTGCTCACGAGCACGATCGACGTGTTCATGGTCAGCACCATTTCCGACGACGCCGTGGCGGGGTTGGGCATCGGCAACCAGTTTGTCATCCTGGCCATCATGATCTTCGGTTTTGTCGGTGTCGGCAGCAGCGTGGTCGTCACCCACTGCCTCGGCGGCAAGGATGAGGCCGGCGCCCGCGCCACCACCACCACCGCCGTCGCGGTCAATTTCTGGCTCGGTCTGATTATCAGCGCGGTGATCACACTCAATGTGCCGCGACTGCTGAGCCTCATGCAGTTGCCCGCTGAACTGTTTCCCTTTGCCCAACCCTATCTGCTGATTCTCGGGGCCACGCTCTGGCTCGAAGCCCACAACGTCGCAGTTGGCGCCGTGCTGCGCGCCTACGGCCACGTGGCCGACGCGATGTGGGTGACGTTGACGCAGAACATCGTCAACGCCGTCGGCAACGCCATCCTCCTCTTCGGTCTCTTCGGCGCGCCCAAGATGGGCATCGTCGGTGTTGCGCTCGCCACCGCCGCCAGCCGCGTGGTTGCCGCCGTGTTGTTCTGGCTGCTGCTGCGCAAACGCACCGGCTTGAGTATCGGGCCGCGCGACTTGTTCCGCGTGCCGATGCTGCGCCTGAAACGCATCCTCCATATCGGACTGCCTTCGGCCGGCGAACACCTGTGCTGGTGGCTCGCCTTCATGACCGTCACCACCTTCACCGCCCGCATGGGCGCGGCGGAACTGGCCGTGCAGTCCTACACCATGCAGGTGATGCACTTTGTCTTCACCTTCAGTTTCGCCATGGCCTTGGCCAACGAAATCATGCTCGGCCACCTTGTCGGCGCAGGTGATTTCGAGGGGGCGTATCAACGCCTCATCCGCACGCTGCGCAAGGGGCTGGTGATCGTCATGATCGCGGTGTTGCCCGGCGCAGTCTTCGGCCAATGGATTCTCGGTTGGTTCAGCGACGACACGTTTGTGATCGCGATGGGCGCGTTGCTGTTGCGCATGTGTCTGCTGATCGAGCCCGGTCGGCTTTTTAATATGGTCATGGTCTGTGGACTGCGCGCCACCGGCGACGCCCGCTTCCCGCTGAAAGTCGGCCTCATAGGGATGTGGGGCATCTGGGTGCCGCTGTCCTGGTTGTTCGGCATCACCTTCGGCTGGGGCCTGCCCGGACTCTGGGCCGCCATGATCATCGACGAGGGCCTGCGCGGCACCATCATGTTCCGCCGTTGGCTGCGCCGCGACTGGCTGCCGCACGCCGAACGCAGCCACGCCGGAGTCGCCGAAAGTCGCGCCGCCGCCGAACTCGGGGCACCGCAGAATTAGCCCACGAAACACACGAAATCACACGAAAGGTAGAAAAAATTTAAGCGCGCGAAAACGCACACAAACGCAGCCTCCTGCTTTCGGCCCATAGTTTTTCGTGTGATTTCGTGTGGTTTCGTGGGCCACTCCGTCCCCTGATCACATCGCCGCCAATGGCGCGTGGGCCAGCACCCGTTCGACCAGCGCGGCGCGCGTTTCCATGTGCGGATTGTGCCCCGATTCGGCGATAAACTCCACCGCGGCGGCCGGAAAATGTCGCTCGATCGCCGCGAGATCGCCCGCCTGCACGTAACGCGATTTGCCGCCCGCGATCACCAGTGTCGGTCCCGCAAACCGATCGTCGTCGGCCAGCGGATTTTTTTCCAAGACCGGCAACGCTTGCGTGATGACGGGCAGATTGATCGTCCATCGCCAGCACCCCGCGTCGTCGCGTTCCAGATTGGTGGTGAGAAATTTTCGCATGCCCCAGTCCGCCACCCGCGACTCCAGTTTCAGTTCCGCTTCGCCACGCGATTTGAGCTCGCTCAGGCGCAACTCATGCATCGCCGCGAATTCCGCCCGGTGGCCGTGCGAAAGGTAATCCTTCGGCGCGATGTCGACGATCACCAACCGTCGCACGCGCTCCGGATGCCGCGTGGCCAGCACCATGGCCACTTTACCGCCCATGCTGTGGCCCATCAGGTCGACCTGCGCCAAGCCCTGCGCATCCAACCACGCCAGCACATCGGCCACCATCGCCGAATAATCCATCGGCTCCGCGTGCGGCGACTTGCCGTGATTGCGCAGATCGAGCGCCCACACGTGAAAGTGCGCAGCGAGATCCGCGCCCGCGCTCAGCCAATTGCGCGACGAGCCCAGCATGCCGTGCAACACCACCAACGGCGGACGCCCCGCGCCGCCCAGATCACGTGAAAACAGGTTAACCACGAAACACACGAAACACACGAAAGCACCCAAACCAAGTCCGCTTCTTGCCGCAGCGCGACGCGCTCGACGGACGGTCGCAATTTTTTCGTGTATTTCGTGGGTTTCGTGGTTTCGCTCCCCTGCCCATGTCCGCCGCGCCGAAACTCACCCCGATGATGCAGCAATACTTCGAGGTGAAACGCAGCCTGCCCAAGGGCGCCCTGCTGCTTTTCCGCCTCGGGGATTTTTATGAAATGTTCTACGAGGACGCCGAGATCGCCTCGCGCGTCTGCGGCCTCACCCTGACGAAGCGTCAGGACTATCCGATGGCCGGCATCCCCCATCACGCGGCCGACAACTACGTGCCCAAACTGCTCGCGGCCGGCCACAAGGTCGCCATCTGCGATCAGGCCGAACCCGCCAAGGCCGGCAAACTGGTCAAGCGCGCCCTCACCCGCATCCTTTCACCCGGCACCACTCTCGCCGCCGATCAACTCGACGCGTCGCGCAACCACTACCTCTGCGCCCTGCATCGCGACAAACACGGTCTGCACGCCGCGTGGCTCGACCTTTCCACCGGCGAGTTCCAACTCGCGACCGATCGCCGCGTCGACAATCTCCTGCCCGTTCTCACCGCCCTCGAACCGGCCGAGCTGCTGCTGGTCGAAGGCGAACTCGGCCACTGGCGCGACGCGC
>CBINJL010000192.1:0-6229 GCA_966250925.1 uncultured Opitutus sp.
ATCGTGGCACGATCGAGCTGGCCTTGGTTGAGGGAAAGGGACGAATCGACACGGTGCGGGCGCCGACGGGCACGATGCTGGTGGTGCCGGCCGGGCAACGGCATCGGCTGGCCGACGCCGAGCCGTCGACGCTGCTGCTGCTCGGACTCGGTAGGGAGTTTGTGGATACGGACGCGGAGCTGCGCGCGCTGTGGGAACGGTTGCGCCGTTCCCAGGCGGGCGCGATGCGACTGCGGCCGGTGCAGGCGGGGCCGGTGGTGGGCTGCTGGCGGCAGGGCATTTTGGAGCAGACGGAACGTCGTCGTGGCAGCGGGGTGGCGGTGCGGATGCTGGCCCTGCAGGTCCTGCTCGGCGCTGACCGTTATCAGACCCGCACGATGGAGGAATCGACCGAGGAGCGGCTGCAGTTGTTGCGCCAGGATCTGGAGGAAACGTTTTACCGGCCGTGGTCGATCGATCGTGCGGCGCATCATGTCGGGTTGTCGCGTCGGCAATTCACCCTGCGTTTTCGTCAACTCACCGGCGGAACGTTCGTCGTTTATCTGAACGCGTTGCGGCTGGCCCACGCCGAACGCCTGCTGCGCAGCGGACGCTACAGTGTCACTGGTGCGGCGTTTTCCTCCGGCTTCGAGGATCTGTCGCACTTCTATCGCGTCTTCCGCGTCCGCCACCGCCAACCGCCGCGTCGCTGGCTGGACGCCGGCTGCCCGGAGTCCTGATGCCTGAGGGAAGTATCGTGGCAGATCCTATTTATCGATCAACTTGAACAAGGCGGCAAAATCGAGATCGCCGTAGCCGGCGGCTTCGGCGGCGGCGAGTTGTTCGCGGATGGTTTTCAGCAATTCGAGATCGCCGGTGGTGTCCATGCTGGCGGCGAGGCGCATGTCCTTGTGCATGTGCTTGACCGAAAACAACGGATCAAAGTCGCGGTGGCGCATGGCCGGTTCCTTGAGCTTGTCCAGGCCGGAATGGGTGATGTTGCGGGCGAGGGCGTCGAAGTAGGTGTCGGCGTCGATGCCGGAGCGCCGGCACATGACGAACGATTCGGCCAACACTTGCATTTGCACGGAGACGCGCAAGTTCATGGCAAGCTTGAGGGTGCAGGCCTGGCGATGATTGCCGATGCGCACGCGATGGGCCGAGCCGAGCGCGAGCAGCGGATCGAGTTCCGCGCAAAGGGACGCGTCGCCGCCGAGATAATAAACCGATTGCTTGGCCTGTGCGGCGGGTTTGCTTCCGGTGAACGGCGCTTCGAGGTAACGCGCACCGGTGGCGATGACGATGGCGCGAAAACGATCGGAACTGGCGGGATCGATGGTGCTCGATTGAATGATCGTCTTACTCGCATCGAGCGCGGTCGCGATGCGTTCGATGATGCCCTGCACCGCGGGCGGATCGGCCACCACGATCTGAATCACATCGGCCGCGCGCACCACTGCGACGGGATCATCGCGCCATTGTGGAAAATCAGGTTGCGGTGTGCGGTTCCAGGCGCCGGCGAGCCGTCCGGCCTCGTGATAGTGGCGGGCCCAGATGCCGCCGATGATACCGAGCCCGAGAACGCCGAGGGAAGGAGAGGAAACAGAACTCATAAGTAGCTCACGAAACACACGAAAGGCACGAAATCAAAACGCTGAAGGCATGACCGGCACCAAACGCTGGAGTAGTCGTTCAGCAGACAAATCCCTTTCGTGACTTTCGTGTATTTCGTGGGCTACTCCACTTCGCGCCGCCTTCAGCCGAGGATTTCGAGCAGGCGGGTGAAGAGGCGGTTCACCTTGGTTTGGTTTTCGCGCACGAGGTCGTGGAATTTGGCGAAGTCGATTTCCGTGCCTTCGAGGCCGTTGGCGAAATTGTCGATCAGGGCGAGGCTGTTGTAATTCAGTCCGATCTCGCCGCACAGGTCGGCTTCGAACGCGGCGGTCATGCCGATGACGTCGCCCCAGTCCTTGACGATGCGGATCTCGGCCTTGGTTTCGAAACGCGGGCCGCGCATCTGCACGTAGGTCTTGCCCGGATGGATGGTGAATTCCGGCGCGAGTTTTTCGACGAGGAGCGGGATGAGGTTGTTGGCGATGCCGGGCGCGCCGCCCTTCAGTTCGTCATCGAAAAACGTCTTCGGTCCCTCCTGCAGGCAGACGTAGTCGGCGCAGGAAACGAAGGTGCCGGGCGGGAGCGCGGGATCGAGCGAGCCGACGGAGTTGAGCGATACGATGTCGGTGTAGCCGAGGTCGGCGAGGGCGCGGATGTTGGCGCGATAATTGATGCTGTGCGGCGGCCGGGGAAACGCGTAACCGTGGCGGTTGATGAGCACGTGATCGCCGTGGGCCTTGTAGGTGACCTCGCCGTAGGGCGTGGCGACGGTGCGCACATCCCATTGGGCGAAGAGGTCTGATTTCACAATGCTGGTCCCGCTGATGAAGGCGACTTTCATGCGGGGCCGATCAACGGGCGCGGGCGTGGCGATGACAAATCAAAAGCCGGGCAACGCGAAGGGGGTGGCGCGCGGACACGTTCGCCGCGCCGCGCATAAATTTGGCTGGCGAAACCATTGCCCGGCCGATGTATCTGCGAGGCGCTTTCGTTGCGGCTGGCCCCATCCTCAACCCTCCATCGCATGACCCCTCCTGCAGTTCCGAGTCTGCCCTTCACGCTGCCCTTTGATCAACTGACTTCCCGGCGCGAGCGCCGCTACTTTCCCTGGGTGGTGCTGATTTCGCTGCTGCTGTGGGCGGCGTTGGCGATGACGGTGGTGGGGCTGTTCTACGGCGTGCTGATCGGATTTTTCCTGTGGCTGGGGCACGGTTTGCTCGCCGCCTATCTGCGGGCGGAAGGCGTGCGGGTGGACGAACGCCAATTGCCGGCGCTGGCCGCGACGTATCAGGCGGTCTGCCGCGAGTTGGGCGTCACGCAGGTGCCGGGGCTGTATGTGGTGCAGCAGGGAGGGCTGCTCAACGCCTTCGCGATGCGGCACGCGGGACGCGACTTTGTGGTGGTGTATTCCGACATGCTGGAGGCGTTGGGTCCGGACAGCGCGGAAATGAAATTTATCCTCGGTCACGAACTTGGACACATCCGCAGTCGGCATCCGTTGAAGCATGCCCTGCTCGCGCCGGGGATGTTTTTCCCGTTGCTCGGTCCGGCTTATCGCCGGGCCTGGGAAACCTCGTGTGACCGCTATGGTGCCTATGCGGCCAAGGACGTCACGGCGGCGGTGCGCACGATGATGATCCTCTCGGGAGGACCGCGCTTTGGCGCGCAACTGGATGCGGCGGCGTATGCCGGGCAACACACGGACGAACGCGGCTTCTTTGTCTCATTGCACGAACTGACTTCGCTGTATCCCACGCTCTCGCGTCGGGTGGTCGATCTGCGCGCGGTGGCGGCCGGAACCGAGGCACGCTCGCCGTCGCGTCATCCGTTGGCCTATCCGTTTGCTTTGTTGATGCCCGGAGGCGCGGCGGCCGGCGGCGGAGCGGCGGGCGCGTTGATGATGGTCTTCATCATCGGTTTGCTGGCGGCGATGGCCATCCCGGCGTTTGCGAAGGTGCGCGAATCTGCCATCGAAAAAACCTGTCTGAACAATCGCCGAGTGATCGGTGCGGTGCTCGCGCAATATCAGCTCGAAACCGGTCAGCCGCCGCAGACATTTGATGAGGTGGTTGGCGAAGGAAAGTATTTGGCGACGATGCCGATTTGTCCGACGGGCGGTGAGTATTCGGCTCATCCCGGTGAAGGCGAATATGACTCCTTTGTCGGCGTGTGCTCGGTGCACGGCGCGGGCACGGTAATGCCACATAGATCATCTTACTGACCGTGGCAGTGAGTGTGGTGCGACACGTGGTTGGGATTGCGGTGATTGTGCTGAGCGCCGGCTGCGCCACGCGCGGACCGATGCATCTCTACCTCGCGGGCGCGGATGGGGCACCGATTATCGATCGCGATTTGGAAGGCGACAATCACGACGCGTTGCCGGGTTTTCTGCAGGAAGACGAAACGGTCGTCGGGCTCGGTTACGAATATAACACCGACTACATCTGGCTGCGCCTCGCGCCGGGCGACACGTTGCTCGCGATCAAACGCTCCGTGCGCCAGGAATGGTATCGCTACACGCTGCCGCCGGAGTTTGCGGCGTCCGGCGCGACGTCGCTGGATCTGGCGGTGCGGGCGTTCGACCGCATGGTTTATGCGGCGCTGCCGGAGCCGGGGCGGGTCGGCAAAATCACGCGCTACGGGAAAGTATTGCCGGCGATTCGTCCCGGCGAAACGGCCCGTGCGATCGGCGGCCTGGCGTGGGATCAGGTCAACGACCGTCTGCTGGTGCTGTTTGCCGACGACGGCAGTGTGGTCGCGCATGCCGATGAGGTGAGGCCGGTGGCGACGGTGCGTTTCGAGGCGGCGGTTGCGCCGACTTCGCTCGCGTTCGACAGCAATCGCCAACGCTACTACGTGCCCCTGCGCGACGAGCCGAATCTGGGTGAGTTTGATGCCGACGGGCGGCTCATCGAGCGGATTCCGCTGCCGGCGCCCCGGCAGGCCATCGACGCCGGTCAGCGCTCCGCGGTGCGGGTGTTTTGATTGTTGCGAACGCCTTGCGGGCGTGACGCGTCGGCGCGAAAAAATCACGCGCGCGCGACCGATAACGCTTTGCGGCGGCGATGAAGTTTTTAACGTCCCTGTTCCGATCTCACTGCGTTCGCGGGTATCCTTCGTGCGCGCACACGGAACGTCTAAATTTCTGATTTTTCATCCATGGACTCCTCTCATCCCGAAACCAGCAGCGGCGGGCAGTGCCCGTTTCATCATCTTCATGGCGGCGGCGCCAAGCCCACCACGGCCGGTGGTCGTTCCAATCGCGATTGGTGGCCGAATCAGCTCAACCTCAAGATGCTGCACCAGCACTCGACGTTGTCCGACCCGATGGATGCGGGCTTCGATTACGCGGCGGCGTTCAAGACGCTCGATCTGGCGGCGGTGAAGCAGGACCTTTACGCGTTGATGACCGATTCGCAGGAGTGGTGGCCGGCCGACTTCGGTCACTACGGTCCGTTCTTCATCCGCATGGCCTGGCACAGCGCCGGCACTTACCGCACGGGTGACGGCCGTGGCGGCGCGGGCGCCGGCCAGCAGCGTTTCGCTCCGCTCAACAGTTGGCCGGACAATGCCAACCTCGACAAGGCCCGCCGCCTCCTCTGGCCGATCAAGCAGAAGTATGGCAAGAAACTGTCCTGGGCCGACCTGCTCATCCTTACCGGCAATTGCGCGCTCGAATCGATGGGCTTCAAGACCTTCGGTTTCGGCGGCGGTCGTGTCGACGTGTGGGAGCCGGAAGAGGACGTGTATTGGGGCGCCGAAGACACCTGGCTGGGCGACAAACGCTACTCCGGTGACCGCGATCTCGAAGACCCGCTCGCGGCCGTGCAAATGGGCCTGATCTACGTCAATCCGGAAGGTCCCAACGGCAACCCCGATCCCGTCGCCGCCGCCCGCGATATTCGCGACACCTTCGGCCGCATGGCCATGAACGACGAGGAAACCGTCGCGCTCATCGCCGGCGGTCACACGTTTGGCAAGACCCACGGCGCCGGCCCGGCCGACAACGTCGGCAGCGAACCCGAAGCCGCCGGCATCGCCGAGCAAGGCCTCGGCTGGACCAGCACCTACCGCAGCGGCAAGGGCGCCGACGCCATCACCAGCGGCCTCGAAGTCACTTGGACCACGACGCCGACGCAGTGGAGCAACAACTTCTTCGAAAACCTCTTCGGCTACGAATGGGAGTTGTCCAAGAGTCCCGCCGGCGCCCACCAGTGGGTGGCCAAGGATGCCGAGGCGACCGTGCCCGATGCCTACGACGCGGCGAAGAAACACCGCCCGACGATGCTCACGACCGACCTCTCGCTGCGTTTCGATCCCGCCTACGAAAAGATCTCGCGCCGCTTCCTCGAAAACCCCGACCAGTTTGCCGACGCCTTTGCCCGCGCCTGGTTCAAGCTCACCCACCGCGACATGGGGCCGAAGTGCCTCTACCTCGGACCGGAAGTGCCGGCGGAAGACCTGATTTGGCAGGACCCGATTCCGGCCGTCGATCATCCGCTGGTCGACGCCGACGACATTGCCGCGCTGAAAACCAAGATTCTGTCCTCCGGCCTCACTACCGCGGAACTCGTCTTCGTGGCCTGGGCCTCGGCCTCGACCTATCGCGGTTCCGACAAACGCGGCGGCGCCAACG